>JACMPO010000129.1 GCA_014377455.1 Flavobacterium sp. | reverse complement strand
TATTCAATTTCAAAAGAAGTAGGCTCAAGGTCTCAAGCAAGAATAATATCTGGATTAAAAAGCTTTTTTTCGTATTTAATTTTTGAAGATTACAGATCTGATTCCCCAATGGAACTTATCGAATCGCCACGACTTGGCAGAAAGTTACCCGATACACTTTCGGTCACTGATATTGACAATCTTATTTTAGCAATCGATTTATCTAAACCTGAAGGAGAACGAAATCGTGCTATTTTAGAAACTTTGTATGGCTGTGGTTTGAGAGTTTCAGAGTTAATTACTCTTAAAATTTCAGATTTATTTTTTGATGAAGGTTTTATTAAAATTACGGGAAAAGGAAATAAACAGCGTTTTGTTCCAGTAAGTGAGCTTACTGTTAAGTATATTAATTTTTATAGAAATTTAATTAGAAGCAAGCTTGTTATTACAAAAGGACATGAAGATACTTTATTTTTAAATAGAAGAGGAAAGCAACTTACCAGAGCCATGATTTTTACCATTATTAAAGATTTAGCTATAAAAATCAATCTCAATAAAGCCATTTCTCCGCATACTTTTAGACACTCTTTTGCAACACATTTACTAGAAAACGGCGCCGATTTAAGATCCATTCAGCTGATGCTTGGGCATGAATCAATAACTACTACCGAAATTTATGTCCATCTAGATCGTAAATATCTAGCTGAAATAGTAAATAATTTTCATCCAAGGAAGTAAGTTTATATGTAAATGATGTTTTTGTGACAGAATTTCTATATTTTTATATGCAGTAAATAATGAATAAATTTATTAAGCCATTATTGCTATTAATTTATCATATTTTTGGAAAAGATATTCTGTGATTAATTTGAAATTACATTATCAAAACTTTTACATAAACTTTAATCAATCAGAAAAAAGTACATTTTAGAATACTTTTAAAATAAATTTAAATGAAGAATTTTAAGAACGTGTTTGTTGTAGATGATGATTTGGTTTATCATTTTATCATTAAAAAATTATTTAATAAGTCAAATTTAAATGTCACTACGAGTTATTTTTTTAATGGATTAGAAGCAATTGACGGTCTTAAAAATAAAATAGAGACAGACTCCATTCCAGATTTAATTTTGCTAGACATTAATATGCCAGTTTTTGATGGTTGGCAATTTTTAGAAGAGTTTAAAAAAATAAAGCAAATTGTAAAAAAGGAGATAACGGTATACCTTGTAAGTTCATCAAATGATGTTTCGGATTTAAATAAATCAAAGGAGTTTAAAGATGAAGTTGAGAAGTATTTTTATAAGCCTATGACGCAACAAGATTTTGAGACTATATTTGCTATTAACCAATAATTTTTATTCTTAAAAATAAAAAAACTCGTATTGAATGACCAATACGAGTTTTTATTTTTTATATCTAAAATGCTATTTTGCAATGTTAACTGCACGAGTTTCCCTAATAACTGTAATTTTTACTTGACCAGGATAAGTCATTTCGGTTTGAATTTTTTGAGATATTTCAAATGACAAGTTTTGAGCCATATCATCTGATACTTTTTCGCTTTCTACAATTACTCTAAGTTCTCTTCCCGCTTGAATTGCATAGGCATTTTTAACACCATTAAATCCAAATGCAATTTCCTCTAAATCTTTTAGTCGTTGAATATAAGAATCTAAAACTTGACGTCTAGCTCCAGGTCTAGCTCCAGAAATTGCATCACAAACTTGAATTATTGGTGAAATTAAATACTTCATTTCAATCTCGTCATGGTGTGCACCAATAGCGTTGCAAACTTCTTCTTTTTCACCAAATTTTTCTGCCCATTGCATTCCTAAAAGTGCGTGAGGCAAATCACTTTCGGCATCGGGAACTTTACCAATATCATGCAGCAATCCAGCTCGTTTGGCAAGTTTAACATTCAATCCAAGTTCTGCTGCCATGATACCACAAAGTTTTGCAACTTCTCGAGAGTGTTGTAATAAATTTTGACCGTACGATGAACGATATTTCATTCTTCCAACTACTTTTATTAACTCTGGATGCAAACCATGAATACCTAAATCAATTACGGTTCGTTTTCCAACTTCTATAATTTCGTCATCTATTTGTTTTGTGGTTTTTGCAACTACTTCTTCAATTCTGGCAGGGTGAATTCTGCCGTCAGTTACTAACTTGTGTAACGATAATCTTGCAATTTCTCGTCTTACGGGATCAAAGCAAGATAATATTATGGCTTCTGGAGTATCGTCTACAATTATTTCAACACCAGTTGCAGCTTCCAGAGCACGGATGTTTCGACCTTCTCTACCTATAATTCTTCCTTTTACATCGTCTGACTCAATATTGAAAACTGAAACACAATTTTCAACAGCTTCCTCAGTTCCAACGCGTTGAATGGTTGATATTATAACTTTTTTTGCTTCTTGTTGAGCGGTAAGTTTTGCTTCTTCAATAGTATCTTGAATGTGAGACATTGCTTTAGTCTTAGCCTCAGCTTTTAAACTTTCTACAAGTTGTTCCCTTGCGTCTTCTGCCGAAAGTCCCGAAATTACTTCCAATTGGTTGACTTGGCTTTTGTGCATTTTTTCAATCTCGATTTGCTTTTTATCTAACAATTCGATTTTTGAGGTATATTCATTAGTTTTAGTTTCAAAATCGTCATTAATTTTTTTAGCTTTAGACAATTCACTAGAAACCTGTGATTCCTTATCACGAATGCGTTTTTCAACTTCTCCCATTCGTTTATCTTTAGCCAAAATTTCCTTTTCGTGCTCAGATTTTAGTTCTAAAAATTTTTCTTTTGCTTGTAATAATTTGGATTGTTTGGTGTTCTCGGCTTCTAAATTTGCATCTTTTAGTATTGATGAAGCTTCTTTTTTTGCATTTTTTATCATGTTTGAGACGTTGCTTTTCTCAAGAAACTTTGCAATAGCAAAACCGCCAGCAATCCCAGCTAAAACGGCAAAAATTATCAATAGTGTTGTACTCATAGTTTGTTTAAAATTAATATAAAAAAAACCTACATCAGGCGATTGCATAAACTCGAATCGACAAGTTTTGAGCTAACTCGCTGTTCAAGCTTCCTACTTAAAGGCTTGCTATAGTGCGACGATTCACTCATTTTAATTTGTTAGTGTTGAGTTTACCAAAAATGTACTAATGTAGGCAGTATTTTTAGTTTATGTAAATGAACTTATATTATTATCTTAAAGATACTTATCGAGCAAAGTAGAAAGTTTATTTAATCTATTGATGGCATCTGTTCCATCTATAGCATTGTCAACTTTTTTTTGTTCTACCTGTGATGCAAATTGTAAGGCACACATGGCTAGAACATCTTGTTTATCTCGAACTGCGTAATTTTCTTCAAATTGCTTAATCATACTATCAATTTTTTTTGATGCGCTACGCAACCCTTCTTCTTGCGAAAAATCTACTGTTAAAGGGTAAACTCTATCAGCAATTGATAATTTAATTTTTAGCTTTTCATCCATATTTTTAATCAGATAATTGCGCTATGCAATAGTCAATTTCACGAATTAATGAATTTATTTTCAGCTTTGTATCTCTTTTGTAATCTTCACTGCCTAATAATGAATTTGTAATTTTTAAAGTATCAAAATCTTTCTTTAACGTTACCATCGCAACATTTTGATTTTCATTAAAACCTGCAACTCTTTTTAATTCGCCTTGTAATTCTTGATTTTTATTTTCTAAATTAATATTTTTAGCTATTAATTTTTCAATTTTTTGTTCGAGAATGTCAATTATAGTTGCAATTTCACTCATTTACATTACTATTCATTACTTAATCTTACAAATTTATAATTCTCAATCTATTAAAGCAATATTTTTTTTATTTTTTTTATTTTTTTCTAGATTTCATTTTACTCAACTTTAGTAAATCTTAATGCAACTGGTTAATTTGTAGTATCAAAATTACTAATTGTTAAAGTTTTTCTTATTTTAGCAAAAAATCAATTTCATGAAAATTGTATTATTATTGTTCCTAAATACTTTATTTACACTAGCTCAAATTGATTATCCAAAAAATTGTTTCCGACTACCGCTAGATATTCCGATGCAATTATCTGGAAATTTTGGAGAATTGAGACCTAATCATTTTCATGCTGGATTTGATTTTAAAACTAATCAACACGAAGGTTTAAATGTTTATGCTGCAGCAGATGGTTATGTTTCAAGAATTAAAATTTCCAATTCGGGTTACGGTAAAGCCATATACATCACACATCAAAACGGTTATACAACGGTTTACGGACATTTGCAAAAAGCCTTTGGCGTTATACAAGAAAAAATAATTTCAATTCAATATACCGAAAAATCATATGAAGTAGAAGCTTTTTTTAAACCAAATGAATTGCTAGTTAAACAAGGTGACGTTATTGCAATTTCAGGAAATACTGGAGGATCTGAAGGGCCACACTTACATTTTGAAGTTAGAGAAAACAAAACTGAAAAAATTGTTAATCCGTTGTTTTTTGGTTTGGATTTAAAAGATACAAAACCACCTATAATTTCAAGTTTAATGGTTTATCCAATCGATAAAAATTCAGTGGTAAAGCAATCTCAACGTCCTGTTGCCGTAAATCTTTCTTTGCAAAATGATGGGACTTATCTCGCTGAAAAAGTTTTAGCAAATGGTAAAATTGGTTTTGGAATTTCAACACTTGATTTTGACGATGTTTCGTACAATCAAAACGGAACCTATAAAACGCTGATTTCTTCAAATGGGAAACCAATTTTTAGTTATGAATTTGACAAAATGGTTTTTGAAGAAGCTCGATATGTCAATGCTTTTATTGACTATGAACGCTATAAAAAATTGCATCAGAGAGTTCAAAAATTATTTATGAAAAATCCGTACAACTGGAGTAATATTAAAGAAAATGTAAATAATGGAATTTTAGATATAATACCAAATTTTAATGGGATTCAAAAAATAGAGGTATCTGATTTTTTTGAAAATAAAACGATAATTTCAATACCAGTTTCTTATTCTCCTTTGCTTGCGCTTGTGCCCGAAATTCCAAAAACCACTAAATATTTTATAAAAGCCAAAACTGATGCAAATTTTGAAAAAGATAATTTTGCTGCTTATTTTCCAGCAGGAACTTTTTACGAAGATTTTTATATGAATTTTGCTGTAAAAAATGACACTTTACAACTTCATGATGACACAGTTCCTGCACACTCCAATTTTACTGTTACTATAACTGATGAAAAATCGACAGAAGCAGAAAGAAAAAAAATGTTTATCGCTTCTATTTATGGAACTAAATTAAATTTTAATTACACAAAAATAGAGGGTTCAGCATTTTCATGTAAATCGAAGACATTAGGGCAATTTAAATTAGTAAAAGATACTATTGGTCCAAAAGTTATCATTTCAAAATCTATTGAAAATAAATGGATTACTGACCAAAAAAGTATTATTATTAAAATCTCAGATGATTTGTCGGGGATTAAAACGTATAATGGCTACATTAATGATAAGTGGGTTTTGTTTGAATACGAATCAAAATTAAACAGATTGACCCATGTTTTTGATGATAATTTACTTTTAGAAGGACATAATAATTTGAAATTAATAGTGGTTGATAATGTTGGAAATTCTACTATATTTGAAACTCAGTTTAATAGAAGTCAAAAAAAATAACTATTGAAAACAAAAAATAAATATTGCTTACTTTTTTTATTCGTTTCGATTATCAATTTTGCTCAAAATGCACGAGTTAAAGGAGTTGTTTTAGATAATAATAACCAACCTGTAGATGGAGTTATTGTTAGTTATCAAAGCAAATCAACTACAACAAACTCCAGTGGATTTTACATGATTACAGTTCCTGCAAAGCAAAAAATCGTACTCGTTTTTTCACACATTTCCTTAAAAAGTATTACAGCAACTTTATTATTAAATTCAAATGAAGATTTTGAATATAATCCTGTTATGAATAGTAATGCAGAGCAATTGAGTGATGTAGTTATTACTTCTAGCAAGAGGAGAGTACAGGGAATTATTAGTATTGAACCTGAAATAATAAGAAAAATTTCGGGTGCCAATGCTGGAGTAGAAAATATATTAAAAACGCTTCCAGGAGTTAATGCTAATAATGAATTGAGTACAGCTTACAGCGTGAGAGGTGGAAATTATGACGAAAATTTAGTATATGTAAATGAGGTCGAAATTTACCGTCCGTTTCTAATTCGATCAGGTCAACAAGAAGGGTTGAGTTTTACTAATACCGATTTGGTTCAAAACATTGATTTTTCGGCTGGAGGTTTTCAGGCAAAATATGGCGATAAAATGTCATCAGTTTTAGATATAACTTATAGAACTCCTAAAAAATTTGGTGCATCATTAGAAGCGAGTTTACTTGGTGGAAGTATTTCAGCAGAAGGAGTTTCTAAAAATCAAAAGTGGAATTTTATAACAGGAGTTCGATATCGCGACAATTCTCTTTTGGTGAATAGTCAGCAAACTGAGTCAAATTATAGACCTACGTTTGCAGATATTCAAACCGGTGTAAATTATAACTCATCTACTAAGTGGCAATGGAGTTTTTTAGGAAACATTTCTCAAAATAAATATAATTATCAGCCTTTAACGCGTCAAACAAATTTTGGAACCTTAAACAATCCTATCGCGCTTCAAATTTTTTATGAAGGTCAAGAACGAGATCAATATCAAACTTACTTTGGAGCTGTAAAATCGACTTTTGTTGCAAATGAAATAAGTACTTACAAGTTTATTTCATCTGCATATCACACCCAAGAGCAGGAACATTATGATATAGATGCAGCTTATTATCTTGGAGAAGTTGATACCAATATTGGATCAGAAACTTTTGGTAATGTTACTTATAATCGTGCTGTTGGATCACAATTAAGTCATGCTCGAAATGATTTAGATGCTTTAATAGTGAATGAAGAGGTAAAAGGAAATCACAATTTTAAAAATAAGTTTCAAATAGATTGGGGATTAAAATATACTCGAGAGAGTATACGAGACAGAATTTCTGAATATGAAGTTATTGACTCGGCAGGATTTTCAATTAATCCGCCAATTGTCGATTTGCCTCACGACCAACCTTATAATCCTTATGTTGGTCCATTAGTTCCTTTTCAAAGTGTGAGAGCTTTAAATTTTGTTAATATTGATAGACTTTCAGGATTTGGACAATGGAGTACTAAAACCAGTTTAGGATCGAGTCAATTGTGGGTTAATGCTGGTGTTAGAGCACAAAATTGGTTGGTTTCTGGCGACAATGTTACCGATGCAAGATCGCAAACGGTAGTTAGTCCGAGATTTCAAATAGCTTTAAAACCAGATTGGAATAAAGACATGATTTTTAAGTTTTCATCAGGATTTTATTATCAACCTCCTTTTTATAGAGAATTACGAGATGTTAACGGTGTAGTAAATCCGAATGTGAAAGCTCAAAAATCAATACATTTTGTGTTGAGTAACGACTACAGTTTCAAGATGTGGAATCGGCCTTTTAAGTTAGTTTCTGAATTGTATTATAAAAATATGACCGATGTAAATACCTATACTTTAGAAAATGTGAGAATTAGGTATCGTGCAAATAATGATGCTGTTGCTTACACTTATGGATTTGATTGTAGATTAAATGGTGAATTTGTTCCAGGAACAGAGTCATGGTTTAGTTTTGGATATTTAAAAACCGAAGAAAACCAAGATGGTAAAGGTTATATTGCCCGTCCCACTGACCAACGATTAAAATTTGGAATTTTATTTCAAGATTATATGCCCAATATTCCAAATTTTAAATTGTATTTGAATTTAGTTTATAATACTGGTTTGCCTGGAGGTTCACCATCTTACGCAGATGCATACCAATATCAAAGTCGTTTAAGAGATTATCGTCGAGCGGATGTTGGATTCTCCTATGTTTTTACTGAAAAAAACAATGAAAGACCAGATGGGCATTGGCTTAAAAAATTTAAAGACTTATCCTTAGGATTAGAGATTTTTAATCTTTTTAACAATCAAAATGCAATTACAAATACTTGGGTGCGCGATGCATATACCAAAAATCAATATGGAATTCCAAATTATTTAACCCAACGCGTTTTTAACATCAAACTTACCGCAAGGTTATAAATTAAAAAATTAAGTCTATTTATAAAATACTTCTAATGAAATCAGTTACAATATTACTATTAAGTTCAATGTCGCTTTTGTTTCTTTCTTGTAAGCAAGATGATGATACGCCTAAAGTGCGTTATGAATCTTCAAATAAAGAAAAAACTCAACCTAAAGTCGATACTACAAAAATTTTGGTTGCAGATTTACCGATACATTTTGAAGGCACTAATTTTTTAATTCATCCTATAGGGAATTTAAATCACTTTAGCAGAACTTCTGCTTCTTATTCAGATTCATCTAGTTCCAGTTCAGATCAAAGTTTTTCGGTTTCAAATACAAACGATTATGAAATTACGGGCTATCTTCAAAATTTGAAATTTCAGGAAATTAAATCAGATTCTTTAATTCCACTTTCAAAAAAGCCTTTAATGATCGAAACTGCTACTTATTTAAAAACAATTGCGGATAAAAATAAACTGCAATTGTTGATTTACACATTATCGGATACCGATACTAATAAAGATGGAAAACTTGATGGGAATGATATAAAATCCTTGTATATAAGCGACATTAGTGGTGGAAAATTTACAAAACTTTCGCCCGATTTGAATGAATTGCTAAACTGGAAAGTTATAGAATCAAAATCTAGATTATATTTTAGAACCATTGAAGACAGTAATAAAAATGGAGCTTTTGACAAAGATGATAAAGTGCATTATCATTATGTAGATTTACTTTCGAAAGAATTGAAAGTAATGGAATACAACCCTGTTTAATGAAAATTAATATGATGTGATTTTGTTAATATAAACACTAATATAATAGCTATGACAATAGTTACTATAAAAATAAATCCAAACAAAAAAGCAAAAAGTAAAAATCTAAAACGAAATTACCATTTACTTGTTTGTCATAAATTTTATAGTAAGTCCATACCGTTAATAAGTAAGTTGAAATTATAAAATACCTGAAATAGTGACGTTGTCGGTTATTTTCCGGAGAATGAAAACTAAAAAATAAACAAATAAGAAAAAGAAAATCTATGAATTTAAAAATATTACGCTTAACAAATTTTTTAATTGACACTTCAATTTTTACAATATTTATTTTCTCTTTTTTTTCTCTTTTTAAAGATTTAATTCTAAAGGAAAATGTTTACTTTTTAACAATTATTTTTTATTTTCTTTATTATTTTTTGCAAGAATTCTTCTTGAAAAAGACAATAGGAAAAATTGTAACAAAAACTAAAATAATATCTAATTCAAGTAATGAAAATAATTTCTTTATTCAAATTCTAATCAGAACAATTATAAGGTGCATAATTATTGATATATTTTCATATTTATTTACTACCAATGGATTTCACGATTTAGGTTCAAAAACAGAAACTGTAAAAATAAATAACTTATAAGAAAAGTGGAGTTCAGAAACCACTAAAAAAAACGAGGCGTTATCGAAAAGCCTTACGAGTAGAGATAAAACAAAAAAGTATAATGAAAAAAAATATTTTTAAACTAGCCTCAATTGTATTAGTAGTAACAAGTTTAACATCTTGCGCAACAGTTTTTGGTGGAAAAGTAAGTGAATGTCAGAGAACTAAACCAGCAACAGGTGCGCCAACAAGACAGGTAAGGGTTGGAGCATTAATTGCTGATATTTTATTGTTTTGGCCAGGAGCAATTGTTGATTTTGCAACAGGAGCAATTTACAGACCTTGCAATAAAAAGTAAGAAATAAAGTTCACCGATTAATTGAAAAAAGTATTAGTCGGTGATATTTTTTTTAAACTAAAAACCAAATGAAAAATAGACCGACAAAAGCAGTTTGGCGTAATTCGAATTTTATGCGAGCTTTAAATTTATTGTTCAAAACTTTGAAGTGTTACTAAATTAGCATAGGTTCCTTGCAGTGCTAATAATTCCAAATGAGTTCCTTGCTCAACAATTTTGCCTTTTTTCATAACGATTATTTTATCTGCTTTTTGGATTGTCGAAAGGCGGTGTGCAATAACAATTGAAGTTCTATTTTGCATCATATTTTCCAAAGCAACTTGAACTAATTTTTCGCTTTCAGTATCTAGTGCTGATGTGGCTTCGTCTAAAATCATTATTGGTGGATTTTTCAAAACTGCACGTGCTATAGAAAGACGTTGTTTTTGTCCGCCAGATAATTTTCCGCCCGCATCTCCTATATTTGTATTGATTCCATTTGGTAAATCTTGTACAAATTCAAAAGCATTGGCAACTTTTAATGCTTCAATAATTTCTTCATCACTGGCGTTTTGTTTCCCAATAAGAAGATTATTTTTTATAGTATCATTAAATAAAATTGAATCTTGAGTTACCAATCCCATTAAACTCCGCAAAGAGTTCATGGTCATGTCTTTAATATTAATGTCATCGATTTTTATACTTCCTTCCTGTACATCATAAAAACGAGTTAACAAATTGGCAATAGTACTTTTTCCGCTTCCAGATTGTCCTACAAGTGCAACAGTTTTTCCTTTTGGAACTTGTATTGAAAAATTCTTTAATACGTTTTCATCTTCATACTTAAAATTGATGTTTTCAATTGTGATATTGTCTTCAAAAAAGCTTTTGACAATAGCATTTGGTTTGTCTGTAATAGTGTTTTCTACTTCTAATACTTCAAATACTCTTTCGGCTGCGGCCAAACCTGATTTTACGGAATAAGTTGCTTTCGATATTGATTTTGCAGGAGTCAAAATATTATAGGCTAATCCCATGTAAGCTAAAAATTTTGCACCATCGAGTAATGGTTGACCGTTTGCAAAATGTTCCACCAGCACCATATTACCGCCATACCAAAGTAAAATTGCGATGACAATAATTCCCATAAATTCGCTCATGGGTGATGCTAAATTATTTTTACGTCCAATACTGTTTGATAATTTTAATAATCTTGAAACTGAAGCATTAAATTTTTGTTTGAAGTTACTTTCTGCATTGTAACTTTTTACCACCTTAAGTCCTGATAAACTTTCTTCCACTACCGAAATTAAATAACCGCCTTCAAACTGACTTTCAATGGATTTAGATTTTAGAGATTTACCAATTTTTGAAATTGCGTAACCAGATATTGGTATAAAAATAAATACGAAAAGTGTTAATTTAACACTTATTAAAAACATCGCAATTATGGTAAACAATATGGTCATAGGTTCTTTTACAATAAGTTCTAAGATTGAAAAAAACGAGTTTTGAACTTCGTTTACGTCGCCAAGCATTCGAGCCATGATATCGCCTTTTCTTTTTTCAGAATAATAAGAAACTGGCAAGTCAATTATTTTATTAAACATTGTGTTTCTTAAATCTTTAAGAACACCATTTTTTAGATGCATCAAATGATTTGAAGCCAAATAATTAAATAAATTTTTTAATAAAAATGTTGAAATTATGAGCGCCACCACAAATACTAAAGCAAATTGAGGTCCACTTTTTTCCGTCAATTTTGTGATGTAATAATATAAATAATTATTTCCATAGGTACCAATATTAAAAATTCCTTTGTAAACTGGTTCTACTCTAATTTTTTCGGCATTATTAAACAGTACTTTCATCATCGGGATTAAAGCGATAAATGATAATGTACTAAAAAGCGCATACAAAATATTATAAATAATATTCCAAACTACATGAAATTTATAGGGTTTAACAAACGGAAGTATTTTTATTAAATTTTTATCCATTACAGTAAATTCATTCCTGATATTATATTTTTAATTTTTTCGTCCAATTGTTTCTCGACAATTTTTGCATTTTCAACTTTATCTAAAGAGGTATTTACACTGAAATAGAACTTTATTTTTGGTTCGGTGCCACTTGGTCGTGCACAAATTTTTGAACCATCTTCTAAATAATAAATCAACACATTTGATTTTGGAATTGCCAAAGATTCAATTTCTTGAGATAACATATTTTTAGAAGTTGAATTTTCATAATCTTCTATGCAAACTACGCGTTGATAGTTTATTTCCAAAATTGGATTTTCCCTTAAATTGGTCATCATTTTCCCAATTTCTTCCAATCCAGAAATCCCTTTTTTGATTAACGACAACAGCGATTCTTTATAGAATCCGTTATCGACATATAAATTTAGTAATTCTTTGTATAACGAACTTCCATTGGCTTTTGCTTGAGCAGCAATTTCGCATATTAATAATGTAGCACCAACGGCATCTTTATCGCGAACTGCATCGCCAACCATAAATCCAAAACTTTCTTCACCACCACCTATAAATTTTTGATTTGGAAAATCCTTTATAAATTTAGCAATCCATTTAAAACCAGTTAAACCTATTTTACATTCAACTCCGTAAGCAGTTGCAAGTTCCAGCATCATAGGTGTGGAAACTATTGTTGATCCAATAAATTCGGTTCCTGAAATATTTCCAGCACGTTTCCATTGTTCTAATAAAAAAGCAGTCATGAGTACCATGGTTTGATTTCCATTAAGCAAAATCATTTTACCTTCAGTATTACGAACTGCAACTCCTAATCGGTCAGAATCGGGATCAGTTCCTACAACAAGATCTGCATCTGTTTTTTCAGCAAGTGCTAATGCCATTGCTAAAGCTTCTGGTTCCTCTGGATTTGGAGATTTTACTGTTGGGAAATCTCCATCTGGTATAGCTTGTTCTTTTACAATATTTACATTTATATAACCTGCTTTTTGCAATACTTCTGGTATAGATTTTATGGACGTTCCATGAAGTGAAGTGTACACTATTTTAAGATTTTCTTTTGCTTTTGCTGGTGTGTTAAAACTAGCATTTTCTAAAGTCGATTTTACAAAGGCATCGTCTGCATCTTTATCTATATATAAAATTAAACTTTCGTCAGCATCAAATTTAATTTCATTGTAATTTAAAGCTTCTATTAGTTCAATTATTTCGCCATCTTGTGGTGGAACTAATTGTCCGCCATCTTGCCAATAAACCTTATATCCATTATATTCCGGCGGATTGTGTGAAGCCGTTAAAACTATTCCAGCATGACATTGCAAATGTTTAACGGTAAACGATAATTGAGGTGTTGTACGCATATCTGAGAACAAATAAACCTGAATCCCATTTGCCGAAAAAACATCAGCAACAACTTTTGCTAAGGTATCACTATTGTGACGGCAGTCATAGGCAATGGCAACTTTTAGTTTATCGTCTGGAAAGCATTTTTTTAAATAATTTGACAGTCCTTGGGTATTTTTTCCAAGTGTATATTTGTTGATTCTATTCGTTCCAACACCCATAATACCTCGCATTCCTCCAGTTCCAAATTCCAAGTTTTTATAAAAACTTTCCTCAAGATCTTTTGGAGATGAAGTCATCATTTCGTTAATTGCCTTCTTTGTTTTTTCGTCAAATATTGGCGTTAACCATTCATTTACTTTATCTAAAATGTTTTGTTCTATGTGCATAATTTTACTGCGAGTTATTAATTAATCTCGACCTTTCTTTTGGAGCTATTCCCGCTTTACGCTACAATCTTAAATTTTTAAAAGAAAATAATTAAAGGATTTTCACTTCAATCGGGGCTAAACTCTATTTTTATCATTTACTTTTTGTATCCAATTTTAGTTCGTTCAACTTCAATTTTAGAAGTATCTTTATCCACTAATTAATTTAATACGTTGTATATTTCTGGAAATTGACTTTCTATTTCATTTATTCGATTTTGTAACTCAGTGTAATTTAATGCAAATTGTCTAATTGTTACAAATGTTCGCATTATTGAGATGTTAATTTCGATTGCTTTATCAGTATTTAATACACTTGAAAGCATTGCAACACCTTGTTTTGTAAAGGCAAAAGGTAATGAACCTTCAAAATAACTTTTAGATGGTATCACAATCTGTGATACCATTTCATTAATTTCATTTTCATTTAATACAAACATAAAATCAATAGGAAATCTTGAAATATTTCTCTTAACAGATTGTTTTAAAACACGTGTTTCAATTTCATAAAGTGAAGCTAAATCGTAGTCTAGCATCACTTTTTGATTTCTAATTTCATGGATTTTTTGTTTAATAGTTTCTAGTTCTTTCATGGCGTTTAGTCTATTTTTAGTTTATAAATTTATTTCAGATGCAATTTTATATCGCTCCTCATTATTTTTTGTTCGAAGAATTATTTCTCCTAAAAATCCAGCTAAAAATAATTGAGAACCTAAAATCATCGCAGTTAAAGCGATGAAAAACAACGGATTTTGTGCTACTAAAATAGTTTGTTCGTGAAGTGCAAATAATTTAAATAATTTAATAGTAATTATAAAAAAAGTAGAAACTAATCCTATTAAAAACATAACTACGCCGAGTGCTCCAAAAAGATGCATGGGACGTTTTCCATACCTAGATAAAAACCAAATCGTAATTAGATCAAGAAATCCATTAATAAAGCGACTCATCCCAAATTTAGATTCACCATATTTTCGAGCTTGATGTTGAACTACTTTTTCTCCGATTTTACCAAATCCAGCATTTTTTGCAAGAACAGGAATGTATCGATGCATTTCGCCTGAAACTTCAATGTTTTTGATCACACTATTTTTATAAGCTTTCAAACCACAATTAAAATCATTTAAATATACTCCTGAAGTTTTTCGTGCGGCCCAATTAAATAATTTAGAAGGTAGATTTTTAGTTACCGCATTATCGTAACGCTTTTTTTTCCAACCTGAAACTAGATCAAAATTTTCTTCATTTATCATTTTTATCAATCCTGGAATTTCATCTGGACTGTCTTGTAAATCAGCATCCATTGTAATGATCACATCGCCTTGAGCTTTTGCAAAACCAGCATGTAAGGCTTGCGATTTTCCAAAATTTCTTAAAAATTTTATTCCTTTTACATTTGAATCTGATAATGATAAATTTTCAATTACATTCCATGATTGGTCTGTACTTCCATCATCAATAAAAATAACTTCGTAAGAATAATTGTTATCATCCATGACTTTTTTAATCCATAAATGTAATTCAGGCAACGATTCTTGCTCATTTAATAACGGAATAACTAGAGATAAATTCATTAATTTAAAAACTTTGATTTGCGTCTTTTTTCACAATAGCACCTACTATTAACGAATAGATTAATCCAATAAAAGCAAACATTATTATAGTAAGAGGTATTGAAAATAATGGGTTTGAAAATTTTTTCATCATTGCAAGGCTCACATCTACTTGGTCTTGAGTGACTTTTGGATTTTCTAACAGAATTGATCGCATCTTACGATAAATTCCCTCCATATATTCTGGAATAAAATAATTGAAGGCACTAGAGAATAAAGCGAATAATAATCCTGCAATGACGCATATAGAAACTCCAATTTTTAAACATTCACCAAAGGAAATAAACCCAGAATTTAGTTTTAATTTAAAATTTGTACAACCTAAATAAATAAATGTCAAAGGGAAAATTAAATAATTTAGTACACTTATTATTACACCGTACGATTTGTTGGTTTGTGGATCAATTTTCATTACATATCCTACAACCATTTCTAAAATCATCAATACGCCAAAAAGCAAACCGAATTGAAGGCCCGATTTAGATGCCGAAGTTTTTGCTTCCATTGTTATTATTTATTGATTATATGCCACAAATATAACAATTCTGAATAGATGGCGTTATAAAAAATATTTTAGTGAATTTAGTTAAAAAAGTAAGTTTTTTATTTGAACACAAAAAAATATGATTACTTTTGCAGACTGATTTAAATAATTAATAAAAAAGTTGTTGTTGGTTGATACCTTTTAAACAAAGCTTCACAATCAATTGCTTCATAACAAATAAAAATTTACATAATGAAACAAGGAATTCACCCAGAAAATTACAGATTAGTTGCTTTTAAAGACATGTCAAATGAAGATGTTTTTATCACTAAGTCAACAGTAGAAACTAAAGAAACTATTACTCACGAAGGAGTTGAATATCCAGTTTACAAAATGGAGATTTCTAGAACATCGCATCCATTTTACACAGGTAAATCCAAACTTATCGATACTGCTGGACGTATTGATAAATTTAAAACCAAATATGCTAAACACGGAAAATAATATTTTTAGTGTTTTAATTTCATTTAAACCTCTCTATTCTGGGAGGTTTTTTTATGCAACAAACTTTTGTAACTTTGAAGCTTAGCGCCTAAGAAACTATTTTAACTTTGAACTTTTAACAAAATGAACTATATACTTTTTGACGGAACCGTTCGCAACGCACTTTTACCATTTACATTTACTCGCCCTGTTGCCGATATCCGCATCGGAATTCTAACTATTCGGGAGAAATGGGAGAAATATTTAAACTCAACCACGACTACTTTGACTGAAGAATATCTTTCTGAAAAGTATCCAATGGTAGAACTAGAAGAAAATGTAATGATTAATGCGTCTTTTTTGCCAAATGATATTTTGTCAGAAATGGTGAAAAGTTTAGAAAAGAATCAAGCTATTTTTAAAGGTGATGAAGTGATAGCTTTTTTTACAAATGATTCGCAAGAAGAAGTAGATTTTGATAGGTATGAAATTATAGAATACAATGAAGATTGTTTAACTGTTGCTCACACTTGGGATATTTTTGCTAAAAATGATCTCGCATTAAGAGAAGATTTCGATTTGATTACTGAAGGAAGAATTTCTCAACCTATTCCCAAATCTGTAAATGTACTTTCACCTGAAAACATTTTTATTGAAGAAGGAGCAAAGCTTGAATTTATAACTTTAAACGCATCAACTGGACCAATTTATATCGGAAAAAATGCTGAAATTATGGAAGGTTCAGTAATTCGCGGTCCATTTGCATTGTGCGAATCGGGTAGAGTAAAACTGGCTTCTAAAGTATATGGAGCGACAACGGTTGGGCCACATTCGGTAATTGGTGGTGAAGTTAGTAATTCGGTTCTCTTTGGATATTCTAATAAAGGGCATGATGGGTTTTTAGGAAATTCAGTTTTGGGAGAATGGTGTAATATTGGTGCGGATTCCAATAATTCAAATCTTAAAAACAACTACGAAGAAGTAAAATTGTGGAGTTATGAAACTGAAAATTTCGCAAAAACCGGACTACAATTCTGTGGATTAATGATGGGAGATCACAGTAAATGTGGTATTAACACCATGTTTAATACAGGAACTTTAGTTGGCGTTTCTACCAATATTTTTGGTTCTGGTTTTCCTCGCAATTTTGTGCCAAGTTTTTCTTGGGGCGGAGCATCTGGATTTACAACTTATTTGACTAGCAAAGCATTTCAAACTGCAAAAATAGTAATGGCACGTCGTCAAGTAGAATTTTCTGATGAAGATGCCAAAATTTTAGTACACGTTTTTGAAGAAACTAAAAAGTATAGAAAAGAGTAATAAAATCAGAAAATTTGTCAATTAAATAATTGTGTCTGTTAGATTATAAAATTAAACTAATTTTCTAATTATCGAATCGACACATTTATTACATTTGCAATCTCAATTTTTGACAACGATTTCATTAATTGAGAAATCTTATGGAAAATAAAAAGAAAGTCGCATTCTACACTTTGGGATGCAAATTAAATTTCTCCGAAACATCAACAATTGCAAGAAATTTTCAAGAGGAAGGCTTTGAACGTGTTGATTTTGAGGAAAATGCAGATATTTATGTTATCAATACGTGTTCGGTAACCGATAATGCCGATAAACAATTCAAACAAATAGTAAAAAAAGCACTAAAAGTAAACGACAAAGCTTTTGTTGTAGCAGTAGGTTGTTATGCACAATTAAAACCAGAAGAATTAGCGTCAGTTGATGGTGTTGATTTGGTTTTAGGTGCTACCGAAAAATTCAAAATTCAAGATTACATCAACGATTTATCCAAAAATGAAATTTCTGAAATTCATTCGTGCGAAATTGAAGAAGCCGATTTCTATGTAGGAAGTTATTCCATTGGCGATAGAACACGTGCGTTTTTAAAAGTCCAAGATGGTTGCGATTACAAATGTACTTATTGCACGATTCCATTAGCGCGCGGAATTTCAAGAAGTGATGCTTTAGAAAATGTATTGAAAAACGCTTCTGATATTTCAAAACAAGGCATCAAGGAAATAGTATTAACGGGAGTAAACATTGGCGATTACGGGAAAGGCGAATTCGGAAATAAAAAACACGAACATACTTTTCTAGATTTAGTAAAAGCTTTAGACCAAGTGGAAGGAATCGAACGTTTGCGAATTTCGTCCATCGAACCTAATTTATTAAAAAACAAAACGATAGATTTTGTTTCAAAAAGCCGAACATTTGTGCCTCATTTTCATATTCCGTTACAATCGGGAAGCAATGAAATTTTAGGTAAAATGAAACGTCGTTACCAAAGAGAAATATATACTGATAGAGTGAAAAACATCCGAAAAGTGATGCCAAATGCTTGTATCGGTGTAGATGTAATTGTTGGATTTCCTGGAGAAACTGACGAACATTTTTTAGAAACTTACAATTTCTTGAATGAAATGGATATTTCTTATTTGCACGTTTTCACATATTCCGAAAGAGATAATACCGAAGCGGCAACGATGGAAAATGTAGTTCCAATGAATGTCAGAAATAAAAGAAGTAAAATGTTAAGGGGATTGTCCGTTAAAAAACGTCGTGCTTTTTATGAAAGTCAAATTGGAACCAACAGAACTGTTTTGTTTGAAAGCGAAAACAAAGAAGGTTACATTCACGGATTTACCGAAAATTATGTAAAAGTAAAAACTCCTTGGAATCCGGAATTAGTCAATACGTTACACGAAATTAATTTAAGCAGAATTGATGAAGACGGAAGTGTGAGGATGGAATTTTTGAACGTTGAAGTTTAGTATTTATTGTCAAATTTTATTCTAGTAATCCTAAAAACGCTTTCACTGTATTGCTCAATAAATTCAAATTTATGCCTTCCTGGTTGCTTGAAATCTATAATGCGTTCTCCAGAAATTTCATAATACATTTTATTTCCTTCAAACATAAATCGATTGCCATTTTTTCGATATGCGGATCGAATTAATTCAAATTCAGATAAATTCCAAGTGGTTAGAGAAGCATCCAAATCATCGTAGTCAGAGAATAATCCTTCAGTAATTTCAGTTTTACAACCGTAATATTTCTCGATAGCTTCGAAAAAAGAAACGATATCTAATTTTAATTTATCAGAATTCATTTCATAAAAATAAACAAAAAATCCCAAATTCTGATTTAGTATTTAGAATTTGGGAAATGTTTATTTTAGCGTTTTCTTCTATATTTTAATTCCTGGAGGTAATAAGTCTCTGTAAATAGTATTTTTTCTGAAAAACAAAGCAATTTTTGGTAAAATTGGAACAACTTTTAATTTTCGTTCGTATGCAATTTCCATGACGTTCTTCAACAAATCGTTAATAAAATCTTCATCAGTAAAACCATCGGGAACATTAATTCTAGTCAAGAAAATTTTCTTTTCTTGAAAAGAATATTCTAACGAAACTAGTTTGCCATCGACTAACGTTTCAAATTGTCTTGAAAATGTATTGTCTTTAATTTCCATTTTTTGTAAAAATAACATTTCGCTCATATCTAATTCAATCAAAAGAAGTAATTTTATGCAAATTTCGGAAAAAATAATGGATAAATCAGTCAAAACTCTTTAAAATATGACTAAGATTCAAGTTTATTTAATGCCTGGTTTAGCAGCTAGTTCTTCAATTTTTGAACGGATTGAATTGCCTAAAAATCAATTTCAAGTTCATTATTTAGAATGGTTTATGCCTAAATCAAATGAAACTTTAAAAAATTACGCAGAACGAATGGCTGAAAAAGTAACTGAAAAAAATTCGGTCTTGATTGGCGTATCTTTTGGAGGAATTTTAGTTCAAGAGATGGCACAATTTTTAAATCCATCAAAAATTATTATTATTTCAAGTGTAAAAAGTGCCTTTGAATTACCCAGAAGAATGAAAATTGCAAAGACAACCAAAGCTTATAAATTAATTCCTACCAGTTTGTTAGCAAATGTAGAGTTATTAGTAAAATATGCCTTTGGAGATGTTTTGAAACAGCGATTGAAACTTTATGAACGCTATTTACACATGCGAAATAAAGAATATCTAGATTGGTCAATAGAACAAGTTATAAACTGGGATCGAAAAATTATTGATCCTCGTGTAATTCATATTCACGGAGATAATGATGAGGTTTTTCCGGCAAAATATCTTAATAAATATACTAACTTAAAAGGTGGAACTCATATTATGATTTTGAACAGATTCAAATGGTTCAATCAAAATTTACCTAAAATTATTTTAAATGATTAATAAAGTTTAAAATTAATTTTTAATCTTTAATTTATTTCAAGTAGGATTTGTTAAAAAAAATCTACCATACTTCAAATAGTTTAATTTTGTTCATGTATTTAAATTTATAAAATGAAAAGACTCAAAAATATTGGAATTTACATATTAATAATTTTTTCTTGTGGGCTTTTTATTTTCGCACTTTCAGGCGACGCAAAAAAGTTACAATTACACGAAGGAACATCTCAGTATTTCCCTGTTGAAGTTGATTTTGCTGGCGAAAAAACACCACTTCAAATATCCGATGTTCGCGAAAGATTCGACCGTGAATTGCTTGTTAATGCAAATTTACATTCGTCAACAATTTTAATTTTAAAACGCGCAAATAGGGTTTTCCCTATAATAGAACCTATTTTGAAAACCTATGGAGTACCAGACGATTTTAAATACCTTGCAGTTATCGAAAGCGCATTAACAAATGCGGTTTCTGCTTCAGGAGCTAAAGGAGTTTGGCAATTTATGCCTGAAACTGCTAAGGAGAAAGGTATGGAAATAAATGAAAGTGTTGATGAGCGTTATCATTTAGTAAAATCTACTGAAGCAGCATGTAAATATTTACTGGTTGCAAAACAAAAATTTGGAAATTGGACATTAGCTGCAGCATCCTATAATGGTGGTATGAATGGTGTTACTTCTAAAATTTTAGAACAACAAGTTTCAGATTATTACGATTTACTTTTAAATGATGAAACTTCGCGCTATGTTTTTAGAATTTTAGCATTAAAAGAAATTATGAAAAATCCTCAATTATATGGTTTTAACGTTTCTCAACAAGAAATGTATGAAAATATTCCAACCAAAACTATCGAGATAGATAGTTCAATTACCGATTTAGCAACTTTTGCAAAAAACCAAGGCATTAACTACAAAATATTAAAAATTCACAATCCATGGTTGCGCGATAAAAAACTTATAAATCTGGGAAAGAAAAAGTATGAAATAGAAATTCCTACAAGTGGCTATTGATTTAGTTTTTTGATTTTGAATTATTGATTTTTATATCGCTAGAGACTTATATAAAAATTACATTTTTTTCATTTGCTCTTTCATCATCGAAATTTGATCCTTAAGCATTCCCTGTTTATCAAGCTTTTTAACTTCACTTATTAGTGTGGTAGCCTCTAATTTTCGCCTTCTTGACATAGCAATCCCAGCTAAGTTCAGTTTAGCAACAGCTAAATCCATATCCATATTTAAACCCAATTGTATAGCCTTTTTAAAGAACTTTTCTGCTTTTAATAAGTTTGTTTGAGACAGCATTAAACCCTGTAAATAATTATAATATCCTTGTTGTTTTTGAACTAATGCGGTCTCAGGATTCGAAATTTTAGACAACCATTTTTGCGCAGCAGGGAAATTTTGTTTTCGTAGTTGTAAAAAAGAAAGAATTATTAATTCATTTTTGAAATATAAAAAAATGGGAATAATTGATAAAATGATTAAAAAAATCCCGTTACCGATATTACTCTCTGTAAATTGCCAAACAGCCATTATTAAAATTAAACCTGCAATAATAAGTTTGATATTTCTGTGAAACATAATTAAAATTTTGAACTGCAAATGTAATAAAGTTTTTCAAAACATTTTTCATAAAACCACTTGCCAGAAAAAAAAAGGTTTGTATATTTGCACTCGGTTTAAAAATTCTAATTTTGAAACTTACAAAACTAATTATCACTATATTTTAAAGATATCACGTCATGAGCAAAAGAACGTTTCAACCATCAAAAAGAAAAAGAAGAAATAAACACGGGTTTATGGACAGAATGGAAACTCCTAATGGAAGAAAAGTTCTTGCAAGAAGAAGAGCCAAAGGACGTCACAAATTGACCGTATCGTCTGAGCCAAGACATAAAAAATAATGATTAGATATAATCAAACACAATCCGTCTCGTTTTTAAACGAGGCGGTTTTTTTTTATCTGTTTATAAATTTTGATAAGTTTTTGGAGCTATTTCCTGCTATCCGTTACAATCTTTTTAATTTTAAAAAAAATTAAAAAGGATTTTCACTGCTATCAGGGCTAGTTAAAATCTTTCAAAATTCAAAATTCATTAATCGTTATTCAAACTTTATAATAAATATTAAACATAGCAATTAACAGCAACAAATTTTGGAATATAAAAAGAACAAGCAACAAGGAATTTTGAAATACACAAAATAACACAACTACAAAATGCCAAAAGACAACTCGATAAAATCAGTTTTAATAATAGGTTCAGGGCCAATAGTTATAGGTCAAGCGTGCGAATTTGATTATGCAGGTTCACAAGCCGCTCGATCTATTCGTGAAGAAGGAATCGAAGTTATCTTAATCAACTCAAATCCAGCAACCATAATGACTGACCCAACAATGGCAGATCATGTTTATTTGTTGCCACTCACCACAAAATCAATTATTCAAATACTAAAAGCACATCCTCAAATTAATGCCGTTCTACCTACAATGGGAGGACAAACGGCTCTAAATTTATGTCTTGAAGCTGACGAAAAAGGAATATGGAAAGATTTTAACGTCAAAATGATTGGTGTTGACGTAAATGCAATCAACATTACTGAAGATCGCGAACAATTTAAACAATTACTTAAAAAAATCAACGTGCCGTCTGCTCCAGCTGAAATTTGCACATCGTTTTTGCGAGGAAAAGAAATTGCACAAGAATTTGGTTTTCCATTGGTAATTAGACCTTCATTTACGTTAGGAGGAACAGGTGCTGCAATAGTTTATAAAAAAGAAGATTTTGCAGAAAAACTAACTTATGGTTTAGAAATGTCACCCATTCACGAGGTATTGATAGATAAGGCTTTGATGGGTTGGAAAGAATATGAACTAGAACTTTTGCGAGATAAAAATGACAATGTTGTCATCATTTGTTCTATAGAAAATATGGATCCAATGGGAATTCATACTGGTGATTCAATCACAGTTGCGCCAGCTATGACATTATCGGATACTACTTTTCAACGAATGCGCGATTATGCAATCTTAATGATGCGAAGTATCGGAAATTTTGCTGGTGGTTGTAATGTTCAATTTGCTGTTTCGCCAGATGAAAAAGAAGATATTGTAGCTATCGAAATTAATCCACGAGTTTCCCGGTCATCAGCTTTGGCTTCAAAAGCTACGGGTTATCCAATAGCTAAAATTGCTTCAAAGCTAGCATTAGGATATCATTTAGACGAACTTCAAAATCAAATAACCAAATCAACTTCGGCACTTTTTGAACCCACTTTAGATTATGTCATTGTGAAAATTCCGCGTTGGAATTTCGACAAATTTGAAGGTGCTGATAGAACATTAGGACTTCAAATGAAATCGGTTGGCGAAGTTATGGGAATAGGTCGTTCGTTTCAAGAAGCCTTACACAAAGCTACACAATCGCTTGAAATTAAAAGAAATGGACTTGGTGCTGATGGAAAAGGATATAAAAACTATGAACAAATTATTGAAAAATTGACCTATGCTAGTTGGGATCGTGTTTTTGTGATTTATGATGCCATCGCCATGGGAATTCCACTTTCAAGAATTCATGAAATTACAAAAATCGATATGTGGTTTTTGAAACAATATGAAGAATTATATTTGTTAGAAAAAGAAATATCAAAATATAAAATTGATTCCTTGCCTAAAGAACTTGTTTTGGAAGCCAAGCAAAAAGGGTATGGCGATAGACAAATTGCTCACATGTTAGGATGTTTAGAAAGTCAAGTTTATAAGCTACGAGATGAAATGAATATCAAACGGGTTTACAAATTAGTAGATACTTGTGCGGCAGAATTTAAAGCGGCAACACCCTATTATTATTCGACTTTTGAAGCTGAAATTCAAACTGCCACTGGCGAAAAATATGTACAAAACGAAAGTGTAGTATCTAACAGAAAAAAAGTTGTAGTACTTGGTTCAGGACCCAATAGAATAGGGCAAGGAATTGAATTTGATTATTCTTGCGTTCATGGAGTTTTAGCCGCAAAAGAGTGTGGCTATGAAACAATCATGATAAATTGTAATCCAGAAACGGTTTCTACCGATTTTGATACAGCTGATAAATTGTATTTTGAACCTGTTTTTTGGGAACATATTTATGATATTATTCGTCACGAAAAACCAGAAGGAGTAATAGTTCAACTTGGCGGACAAACGGCTTTAAAACTAGCAGAAAAATTATCCAAATATGGAATTAAAATTTTAGGAACTTCGTTTGATGCTTTGGATTTAGCCGAAGACAGAGGAAGATTTTCAGAATTATTAACTGAACTTAAAATTCCTTTTCCTCAGTTTGGAATTGCTGAAAATGCAGATCAAGCCAGTGCTTTGGCAGATGTATTGGATTTTCCGTTACTAGTTCGACCATCGTATGTGTTGGGTGGACAAGGAATGAAAATCGTTATCAATAAGCAAGAATTAGAAGAACACGTTATCGATTTGTTGAAAAACATTACGGGAAATAAATTGTTGTTAGACCATTATTTGGATGGTGCTATTGAAGCTGAAGCCGATGCCATTTGCGATGGCGAAAATGTGTATATCATAGGAATTATGGAGCATATCGAACCTTGCGGGATTCATTCGGGAGATTCAAATGCTACCTTGCCTCCATTTAATTTGGGCGAATTTGTAATGCAACAAATAAAAGATCATACTAAAAAAATAGCTTTGGCATTACGAACGGTTGGTTTAATCAACATACAATTTGCAATAAAAGACGACACGGTTTATATTATTGAAGCAAATCCTAGAGCCTCGAGAACGGTGCCGTTTATAGCAAAAGCTTATGGCGAACCCTATGTAAATTATGCTACAAAAGTAATGCTGGGTGTAAATAAAGTTACCGATTTTACATTCAACCCACAACTGAAAGGTTTCGCAATTAAGCAACCTGTTTTTTCATTTAGCAAATTCCAAAATGTAAATAAAGCCTTAGGTCCCGAAATGAAATCGACTGGCGAAAGCATTTTGTTTATTGATGATTTAAAGGATGATCAGTTTTATGAATTATACAGCAGAAGAAAAATGTATTTGAGTAAATAAATTATTTTTTAAAATTTAATTTTTACGCCTCCATTAAAAACAAAACCTTCGGTATGTGTCCAAATTTCATCAAAAGTTGGGTTGTTGTTTGGTGGATTTACAACTCGTTTGTAATTGGATTGTTTTACGTTTGTGAAATTCTCGAAATTGATAAAAAAGTCAAAATGTTTCCATAGTGTTTTTTGAGCCATAAAACCAAATGTCCAAAATGTAGGCGTTTTTGTTCCATTTTCTAAGTATTGTTGGTCAGTAAAAAATCCTTCAAAACCGAGTTTAAAGTTTTTTTCTTTTTCGTAAACTGTTGTGAAAAGCAAAATGTTTTTTGGTAAAAGCAATAAATTTTGATTGGTTTGCAAATATTTGGCTTTTGCATCTGTAAAGGTGTAACCTACAAATATTTTGAAATCTTCTTCTATTATAAGTTTTATATTAGTTTCAAAACCTTTGCTAACTACTGGTTGCGAAGCATTTTCAAAAAAACTTTGCCCCAAGTTGTTTTGTTGTAAAACTAATGGGTCGTTGATTTGGGTTATAAAAAAGAGTTGATTGATACTAAAAAACTTTTCGTCACCGAGTTGGGTTTTGAAATTAATATCGGCAGTTGCACCGATGCTTTTTTCGGCAGAAACATTGTTTAATGCTAAAATGTTTTGGTATTGAATTGTTTCGGTTTTTTCGGTAAATATTGTTGGGGTTTTATACCCTAAACCTCCGCCAATTCGAGAAGATAATTTAGTATTGAATTTGAATAAAGCCGAAATTCTTGGCAAAACGAAAAATTGGTTTTTGCTAAAATTTTGGTTTGAATAATTTACATTGTCAATTCTTAACCCGTTTTCGAGTTTTATTTTTTCGGATATATCCCAAGTGTCTTGAATGTAAATTCCTGTTGTGAATGATTTTGAATTTTGTGTATTGGTATTATTTTGTTTGAAATTGTCGTACAAAATATTTAATCCTGAAAGAATTGTATGTTTTTGTTTGTTTAATAAAATTGAAATATCCGAAAAACTATTGGTATTTAATCCCGAAAATTCAAAGTTTGGAATGTTTATTTGTCTATCAAAAAAACTTAAACTTTGTTTGAATTTAAAACTATTATTGTTTTCTAATTTTTTGTCAAATTCTAGAATAGTTGTGTTTCTTATGGATTTGTTTTGTTCAAAATAAGTGTGATTTGCGTCAAAATTCCCAGCAATAACTTGCATATCGCCACCTTTTAAATTGCCTTTTGTAAAACTATTTCCAATCATAAAAGTTGTTTTTGAGTTTGGGTAATAGAAAATTTTGGGTTCAAAAATAAATGTGTTTGATTTTGGAGTTTCTGAAAAATTGTCATTATCAACATCGAAAGATTTTTGAAAATTTTCGGCAACGAGTAAAGTATATCCAAATTGTTTGATTTTTCTGGAAGAAAAAATATTGATACTTGCTTGTCCGATGTGAGATTGGTTTAATAAAATTGTGTTTTCGGGTTTTTCGTTTGGAGTTTTGGATATAAGATTTATAGCTCCTGCAATTGCACCCGCACCATATAAAGTTGATGCTGGACCTTTGATAACCTCGACTTGTTTGAGGTCGAGCGGTGCAATTTGAATGATGCTTAATCCACTCGAAAAGTTACCGAAATTTGGATAACCATCTTTTAGAATTTGTGTATATCGACCATCTAAACCCTGTACACGAATGCTCGAATTTCCACTTGTAGCCGATGTTTGTTGTGTTTGTAAACCTGTACTTTCGTTTAGTAACATTTTTACACCTGCACCTGCTTCCATATTTCCTTTTTCGTCGAGTTCTTCTGCTCCTAGGATTTCTATTCTTGTTGGTGTGTTTCGAATTGTTCGATTTGTTCGAGTTGATTGTACTTTTACTTCCTCGAGTTGTTCTGCTTCTGTTTCTTTTTTTATGGTGTCGTTTTTTACTTGTGCGAAAATGCAAGTTGAGATTAGAATAAAAAAGGCTGAAATATATATTTTCATTTTTAGTAATTTTCTCTAAAAGTATGTAAATAAGAAGCGGTGCAAAAGCACCGTTTTTTATTTGTTTGTGCGAAGCACATTTTTTTTTTACTTTTTTTTTACTTTTTTTTGGTAGTTTCTTTTGCGTTTAGTGTCGCTCTTGGGTTGCTTGTAACGTCAGTTCGTCCAAAAACCTAAATTCTTTTTCAAACTAACACTAATAAGTTCAAATATAGTATTTTTTAACAATGATTAATTTGTAAATATAAAAATTGTAGTTTTAGTTGGGTTGAAAAATAAAGGCTTTAAAATTGCTTTAAAACCTTCAGTATAACTCAAATAAGTTAGCCAAAGTATTCTTAGATACTCTTTCAATACATTTGGGTCAATGAGGTTGCAAATTCGACGAAGGTTAAAGGCTGTGAAGATTAATCCCACATCGGCAGAGGCGTGTTTGATGGTTTTTTTAGTCATGATGTAATAAAAATCCCATTGCCGTTTGATGATGCCATACGGATGTTCTACGATGGCTTGTCGTTTTCGGTAGAGCTCTTTATTTTGTTCTACTCTGACTTTGTTTTGATAGATTAAATCGGCATGCTGGGAGCGTTCTATAAGTCTTCCTTTTTTGTTTTTGGTGCATTGCTCCATCAGGGCACAAGTCTTGCAAGCCGTGGTTTTGTAATGCTTCATTTTAGTAATGGACTTGCCGTTGGCTTTGTTATACCAATTGCCATTGGTGGTTAGCACTTGCCTGGCAGGACAAGTAAAACTATCGTTTTGTTTATCATACACAAAATGTTCAACATCAAAATCAGGATTGGGAGCATGCGCCGCCACATCAGGAACGGCAACCAGGACTTCTATTCCTAGCCTGTTGGCATACTCAAATTGGCTTCCTGTGTGATAGCCTTTATCATACAAGGCTTTAAAATCGGTATGCCCTAAAATGGTTTTAGCTCTGCGCAACATGCCACCCATGGCTTTAGAATCGTTTTGATTGGTCACTTTAAAATCGATTGGGATATTGTGTTTTTCATCCACAACGGTTTGCACATTATAGGCTACTTCGGTAATGTTGTTTCGGGTAATCATCTGACGAGAATCGGGATCAGAAGTAGATATTTGGGTGATGTTAGTTTCTTCAATTTTCTTTTGATAATCTTGGTATTTTTGTTTTTGATTTTTATGTTTGATTACTTTTTCT
>JACMPO010000013.1 GCA_014377455.1 Flavobacterium sp. | reverse complement strand
ATATGTAAATTATTAAATTCATTTTGAAAATTTAGATAAAAATATTTTTCTCTAAAGTAAACAAAATGAAACCTTTAAAAATTAGTCCAGAAAATAGATGCTTTTTTTCTAAAAATAGATTTGCATAAACGAAAAAGGTTGCTATATTTGCACTCGCAATCAGTTAATGGATGCGACGTACTGGAGAAATGGCAGAGCGGTCGAATGCGGCAGTCTTGAAAACTGTTGACTGTAACAGGTCCGGGGGTTCGAATCCCTCTTTCTCCGCTGGAAAATTACCCTAACCCTTGTAAACAAAGGCGTTAGGGTTTTTTATTTCCCAAATATCCCCACATTATCCCCACAATTTTTAAATAATATAATTACTATTTTTATATAAAATAATAATTATGAAACCACAAATATCAGTAAAACATATAGTTATTGATTTGATTTATCTTAGTAATCAATTAACGGACCTTTTTAAAGGGAACAGTGAATACCTACCTATTATTGATTTCCTTTACGATAAAGATTATTTAAATGATGAATTGGATATCCCTTTTCCTAAATTAAAGGATCTCGAAGAAGCGACCGGAATTAAACCCCATATTCTGCGGAAATTATTATTAAAAATGCATAACGAAGTTTTTAATTCAGAAAGCAAAGTCACTCTGAATTTTACGAAAGTGTTATATCGTTTTTATATGAAATTTTACGACCAATCATGTTATTTCGAAGTTGATCATTTGCCTCACCTACCCAGAATTGGTGAAAATATTAATTTACCATTTACGAAATCATGCATTGATATAAATTCTTTTTATGTCGAAAATATAATTCATGAGCTGATTAATGATACTCAAGTTATTAGTTTATGGCTTAAAGTAGGGAACTACAATGAATATTGGCGTTTTATGAAAGATAGAGCCATCGAATTACGAGAAGTAGGATTCAAAGAATTACATGAGTTCGAAGAGGATGTTTTGAAACAGAAAATATATTCTAATTCTAGAAATTACAATCGGAGATAATAACAAAAAACCGCTTATTTCTAAGCGGTCAATAAAAGTATCTAAATATAAATTACCGTACCAAAGCTAATTCAAGATACTTCCGTTTAAGTTTTGTTATTTTTTGTATTTTAACTTACCCAATAATTAAAGGTTCAACATGTTCTAATTTTAAACTTGTGAATTGACAGAATTCATCAATCGATACCAATTCGTTTTCAAGCTTTTTAAGCTCCTTTCTTATCTTTTGCAGTATTCTAGTGCTTTGTCTATAACTCTTCCCTGTAATACGTTGTATATCCTTCGGATAAATACATAATCTTTTATTCTGGCTTCTCATACTCTATCTATGGCTTTGATTAGGCTTTGTAATACTTAAAACATTATAATCCATTCTGAAAACGGTATTAAATTAATTAGAAAAAACTTTGCTTTAAAGCTCCAAATTACAATTATATAGTGAGTTTTTAGAGACATCTTGGTCGTTTGTTGCCGTTTGTGTCTTAATGTGACGTACTGCTTTTTAATCCCGTACAAACATGATAAAACCATCCTATATTTACTTTAAAATCAATATTTTAAGTCTTAAAAAAGAAATAAATATTGATACAATTTTAAATAATTAAAAACCTAAATCTTAAAAATCATGGCAAGACAGAATGGAATTATCAAATTGAAAGGTACTATCGGAGATATTACTTTTTACAAAACTAAAGACGGGCATTTAGCACGCGAAAAAGGCGGAATTGATGCCAACAGAATTAAAAACGATCCTGCATTTCAAAGAACACGTGAAAATGGTTCTGAATTTGGTCGAGCAGGGAAAGCAGGGAAAACTTTAAGAATTGCTTTAAGAACTTTGCTTTTGAATTCATCTGATAGCAGAATGGTTAGCAGACTTACTCAATCGATGGTAAAAGTTATCCAAGCTGACATGATTAGTGAAAGAGGTTTAAGAAACGTTATTGACGGAGAAGCCGAATTACTGACAGGTTTTGAGTTCAATATCAGAGGGAAATTAGGCACTAGCTTGTTTGCTCCTTATACTGCCAACATTGACAGAGTTTCTGGAGAGATAACTGTTAGTATAGATTCATTTATTCCTGCAAACATGATAGCTGCACCAGGCGGAACAACACATTTCAAAATTACTTCTGCCGGTGCTGAAGTTGACTTTGAAGCAGAAACCTTTGTTTCTTCCAATTCTGAAACAGCAATTTTGCCTTGGGATTTCACAGCAACAGCAGTAATTAACCAAACAAACAATATCACTCCTGCGAGCACAAAACCACTGTTTCTAGCTCTAGGAATCGAGTTCTTCCAAGAAGTAAATGGTACCATGTATCCTTTGAAAAATGGCTCTTTCAATCCCCTTGCATTAGTTCAGGTGAGCGGTCTATAATTTAATTAAATCATTTATTTCAAAGCCTAGTCTAAATTTTAGATTAGGCTTTTTTTAATTCCTTCTTTACAAATTATTGATTTTAAATTGTAATAGAATTTTTAGATTTGGATTTTCTCTATGCTCTTTTTCATGACAACCTAAACAAACCGCCATTAAATCTCCAGGTAATTCATATCCAACCCTCTCATAAGTTAGATGATGAACTTGAACTGCTTTATCTCCACATCTCTCACATTTAAAGTTTTGCTTCTCTAAAATCCATTTTCTTTTTTTTGACCACATTTTACTGAGTAAATAACCTTGATACCATTGTTCAATGTTCCACTCATTTGTTTCTTTCCTATGCTGTAATCGCAGTTCTTCTTGAGTTTTATTAAACTGATAATGAATAGCCATATTTCTATTTATTAATTCATCCTCAATACTTTTATCATATATTGGCAAACTATTTAGTTCAAAATCATTTTTCTTATGCGTTTCTTTTTGTTGCCCACAGATGGAGCATTTTGTTTTAACATGAATACTACCGTTATCATAAATTATTTTATAAGTTTTAAACTTGTGTTCACATGTTTGATATAAAGCATCAAATCGACAACATTTATTGCAAAATAACAATTGCGCTAAATCATCACCGAATCTATCAACAATTTTAAAATTTTGATTGCACACACATTTTTTTTCTGATAAATTATCCATTTACATAATTTAGTTTTGCAGACAAAAATAAATATTTACTTCATAGGTAAAATATAATTTGATTTAAAAGATTGATGTTAAATTATATTTTCATCTAACAATTTCATTTATAGTCAAATTGATTTTTAATACCGACCTTTTTTAAATCTAAATATTTTTAAAAGAAAAAAAGAAAAAAAAGAAAGTCGTCGTATCAGTAGAGGTTTCAAAAGAAGTCAAGTTTTTTTGAAAAAATACTACCCAACTGTTCTGATGAAATGAAATCGTCATAGTATAATCAAATGTTGAATTGGAAATGTAAGGGTGGAGATTTTTTCAAAAACCCGGAGGGCTTGAACTTTACTTTTTGAAACCGGAACTTACCTTTACTTTCTTTTTATTTATTTTTTTTATAGCAGGATGTTTCTTGTTTACTCTTCTTATGGGATGTTTCTTTTGGAAGCGGCAATCAAACACCCCCAAGCACCGCAGAAAATAATAATTATAGCGATAGCGGAAATTATTGTTTATCGAGGAGCGAAGAGGCGGTGTTGCGGCAATCGAACGGCCACCATATATGCGAAAGGTGAACGTAGGTACGAAGCGAAACGAAGCAGATATGAGCGTGAAACGGCGGGGAAAAAATATAAGATAGCCTTTGGCGTTCCTTGATTTAGGGCAAAGTGATAACGGAGCCAACCCCGATGGCTGTGCGAAGGAGCAACCGCTGAAAAAACTAAGGGCGACAGACATAATTGGAAAAACCGGTCAAATTGACCACCCAATTCCAGTGCAAATTGACCACCAATTCCGGAGTAAACTGACCACCCTATTCCGGTTCAAATTGACCACCTAATTTTGGGGTAAAATTGAGCATTAAAAACTACTTACTTT
>JACMPO010000128.1 GCA_014377455.1 Flavobacterium sp. | reverse complement strand
TTCCTCGTTCTCAAGCTTTAATAACTCTTGTACAAACGCTATTTTCCTTGTTTGAATATCCATTTCAATTTGTCCGTTTATCAAATTTACAAAAAACTTTTTTGAAACTTTTCAATTAGTTGATTTACAAATTAGACCTCTATTTATCACTCGAAGTGACGCTCATTTTTACGTCATGTCTACGTTAGGAGACATCTTACTTGCAAAGTTTTTTCTTTAGCCTAGACCGCTAAGACTTAAACTATTTAGAGCCAAGATTCTGTTAGCTTAAGTTTTTATTCATTTTTAATTGGAGTTGAGTGAAGCATTTCTAGCTTCCATCCATTCTCTGTTAAAATTGCGGTGGCGCTTTCTAGCCAATGCGTTTTTCTAATGATTTTATGATCAACTGAGAATGTCGCATAGTTGTGGTATGCAACCCATGCCATTCTGTTTGCGACCTTAATTTCAATAATTTCAATTTTATTTATTCTTGTTGGATTCGGTTTCCTGATGATGGCATTATCCAAATAATTTGCAATAGAATCATTATTCCAAACTTCTCCATTTTCTAACAGTAGGAAGTCTTTTGTGTAGTATTTATTAATGTTTTTAGAATCTAACTTAGACCATATTTCGTTAAAAGATGCGTTTACTAAATTTTTAATACGTGTTTTGTCCGTTTCTTTTGAAACTTGACCGAATGCTAATGTAGTAAACAATAGCATAAAAATTATGGAGTGAAGTCTTTTCATTTTTGTTTTTTAAAATTACTGATAACGTTAATTGTTTGCTATGTGGCGGCAATAGAAAATCCTTTTCATTTCTAGGTTCTAAGATGCGCTATGTTAACTTCTAGAACAATATGGTTTTTAAAAGCCCATTTCTTTTGCCTAGCCTATTAAGACTTAAACTAGTTGGGGATACTTTATTTAAATTTATCAATTATCGTATTTACAGTTAAATCATAAAGTTCATATAATCTATTTATAAATTTAACTAAATCGTTATAATCAAATCCTATATTACGAATTTGATTATTATCTTCTAAATCCACACCTTCATACAAATCTTTATTTAGATGTACAATTTCCATTGATTTAAATGACGTGTCTGAAGGGTCGAATGTAGCTCTGTAAACAAATGGCAAATCATTATAATGAACAACTTTATCACGAGGTCCAACTGCCTTGTGAATCCAATCCTTATACTCATTTAAAATTCTATTCATAAATTCATCTTCATCAGCCATTTGCAATACATTTTTCATGAATTTTGTTCGCTTTCCAGTATTTAAATCATAGAATCCAAAAGTTAAGTTAGATTCTAAATTCTTATAATGAATTGATACTATTTTAACAATTCTATCTAGTAATCCTTTAATTGCAATAAGTGTATCTTGAAATTCAATCTGTAACATAGCATCTCTTTGCTTGCTTTCTAAAGAATCAAAGAGATCGATGGAAAAAGAGTCGTTAACAAGTTGATGATATCTATTTAAATGATAAACAGGAGCTATGTATGAAGGGTATATATTGTTTAAGATTGAGTATAATTCAATCAATGAATCAAACGAATTGGATTTTTCAATCAATAAGTTTTTTACTCTTGACTCGAATTTAGCATTTTGATCAACTAATTTTTTAATATTGACGTTATCCATGTCATTTTAAATTACGGTCAACGTTTTGCAAGTTTGTACTGAAATGGCGTTGAAGCAGTAACAATGTCAGCTTGAATAAACTGTAGTAAAGGAACAAAAAGCACTTCAGCCATTTTTGTACAAACTTGTTGTTAGCACCAGTTTTTTTAGCCTATTTGATATTTTGATAGAAAGTTAAATACGAAATCATACATCATTTCCACTTGCCTTTTGTCGTATTCGCCATAATTACCGTGAGCAGCATTATTTCTCAGGTCAAGTTGTGTTGTAACTCCTTTTTGGTCAAGTTTATTATAAATTCCAGCTTTTGCTAACTCACTATTTAGTCTGTCTGCTTTTAATGGAAGCGATTTTCCGTCTTTTTCGTAAGAAACATTAATTGTATTTTCAATACACAATTGTCGTAAGTGTTCTTCTAAAACACCTCCAATCATAACCGCAGCAGCGTCTTTGTAATCACTGGCTAATAAATGTTCCGCCATTTCCAGAAAGTCGCTGAAAATCTCAGCAGATATTATATTTTTTATTGTAGAAATCCATCCATTTTCAATTTCAACTATAATATTTTTAATTATTTCGACGCCACCATTTATATTTGACTCATACCTGTAATTAATTAAAGCAGCTGTAAATTCTTTGAAATACGGATGTTCTTTGCCATATAAATCCAAAATGAATGATAAACCACCACTTTTGAAGGTTCTTGTTTTTGCTGAGTCAGCTTGTAAAATGCCATATTCATTTCTTTCACCATTTATTAGAGATATTCTAGCCTGTTCAATTATATATTCAGCTCTTAGTATTAATTTTTGGTTATAGTTCATGGGTAGTTTAAAATTTGTGCTAACTTATATATATAAGCTAAAAACATTCTAGTATATCACCAATTTGGAATGATAGAAGAAGGTTTAGGTAGCTGTAGTATTATTCTAAATTAAATCTTTTTTACTCAAAAGCAAATTTATAGCAATGAAAGAAGTTAAATAAAACTAATGGCATCGGATACCAGCCAGAGCACAAGGCCTGCAGGCGTATGAGCGTACAGCAGGACTATTCTAACCTATGAAAACTGCTTTAAAAAAATAAAGAATAAGGCGTTTACCCACAGTCTTTCCTGCCCTCAAGCCGGGCATTGGCTTTTACTTTTTTTCCGCAAAAAGTAACCAAAAACTCTCCGCTGCGTCTATTGCTTTTAAAGTTTTTGCTTTGGCTCTTTTATCATTGCCGCAATAGCCAAGGCGGAATTAAAAGTATATGTAGGTTTTGTACTTTGGCTTGATATAAACCTTACCTAAAAACAAAAAAGCAAGACCGTTTACAATCTTGCTTCTGCTATTTTCAGTCTTGTATCTTGTTTCTTGCACTAGTGAGCGCATAAAGCAATCTGCCTTGGCATAGATAAAAGTGTTATTATGCCTCGTTTTTCTTTTTCGTTCGAGTTCTTATCCATTCCAAAATCTCGTCAAACCTAATATTTCCCGTACTTGCTGAAATCACCATTTCATATTTTTCATTTTGGTCTGCAATAATGTCCATTCCATTTTCTAATAGGATAAGCCTCATAAGAACATATGCTGTTCTTTTATTTCCATCAACAAAAGGATGGTTTATCAAAAGACTCTCGAGAATTGCGGCAGCTTTCTGTTCTGGCGATTGATAAAGTTCTAAGTTGTCGAAAGTTGCAAAAGGTCTGTTAATTGCAGATTCAAGCAAACCTAAGTCCCGTACTCCCTTGCTTCCACCAAACTTGTCTATTAAAATATCATGGATGTTCAAGACGTCCTTGATTTCAATCATTGTGCAAGTTTTCCAAGGAGTTCTTTGTCCTCAGCGAGTATTTGTCGTAGGTTGTTTGCCAGTTTTATTTTGTCGGCTGGCTGATTCTGAAGTTCTTTGAGGAAATCC
>JACMPO010000127.1 GCA_014377455.1 Flavobacterium sp. | reverse complement strand
TTCTATTGTCAAACCATCAAAGGGATTAAACTATATTACACAAACTGTTAATTGTTTAACATTAGATTCTTATGTTGAAAAACATAATTTGCAAGGTAAAATTCAAATTATTAAAATTGACGTGGAAGGTTTTGAAATTTCGTTATTAAGTGGGGCTTCAAAAACTTTATCTGCTAATAATGCCCCAGATTTAGTAGTTGAGTTTACCGAATCAAATGCTGAAAATGCTGGTTTTACATGCGCTCAATTGTATGATAAAATTGTAGGTTTTGGTTATGAATTGTTTCATTATAATGCTGAAACAAATAAGTTAATTCCTGAACCTGAAGGAATGAGTTATTTGAAATATAAAAATTTAGTGGCTACAAAAAACAGTAAAAAAATAAGCCAGCGATTAGCATAAAAATGATTGCCTTTAATAAAAACTATATCTTAAGTTCATATTTTGAAGCTTCAATTGTTGATTCTTTAAAAAACATTGAATTGCTTCCATTTGGTCATTCAAGGCACTTTCCGTTAAAATTTAGTTTAACAGACAAACAAATTTATAATGGCGAATTAAATTTTTTTAATTCCGTATTTTACAAAAACTTTAAAGAAAACAATTTTGTTAATCCTGATAAATGTGAAATTGAATACAATAAATTAACTGATAAACTTATTATTTTAAATTGCCTAGATAATTGCTTCGGGCACGCATTATTAAAATTATTTTATGCAGTCAATTACATCCAAAATAAAGATAACTCATTTGATTTTTTAGTAATCATTCCAAAAGCATTAAATCATTTTATTAAAAAAAAGGCTGGAGTAAATTGTTTAATTATCGATTATTCATTTAGTAAGTTGCAAGAATGTTTTGTTTTAAATAATGAAATTGATAAAATAGCTGGCCAATATAAGGATGTATTTATTGAATCCGTTGAAACGTATGATTCATTTGATAAAGATATTTTAATTGAAAATTTGAACTTGCTTAAAAACGATTCAAATGTTAGTTCTGAAAAAAATAAAATCATATTTTACTATCGTTCTGATTATTTCAGAATGTGGAATGGAAAAAGTCAACAAAAAAATTGCGTGGCTTTATTTTCTTTTTTAAATTCTTTTTTTGATAAAAACATCCAGTTTTATGTTGTGGGTGATTTGGATAAGCACCAATTTCCAACCTGGATAAAAGATGAACGAATAGCCAAATTTAATAAAGACGTTGATTTTAAGTACAATCAGTTATTTCATACGAGTTTAATTTGTATTGGTTTAACAGGTAGCCACATGTTGTTTCCTAGTTTGTTTGCTGAATGTACAGTGCATTTGCATCCTTCGTATAAATACAAAAATATGACAGAAGATACGGTGGTTAAAAAAAACACAAACGAAATGTTTTCGGCTTATCAACATTTATATTACTTTGGAAATTATAATTGCTCTGATTTAAAACCCGACCAATTAGGACGACTTATTCTATTTCACTTTCAAGGATTGGTTGAAAAAAAATACAAATTATTTGTTAGAGAAAATATAAGCCAAAAAAATTGGATTACTGAAAATTATTCCTTTTTAAAATTAGATGAGATTAATACATATCGTCAACAGTTTAATGCTAAAGAAGCAAAAAAAAACAGAGTGAAATATTATTTAGATAAATTTTTTGGATAATGGGGTTTATTAGGTTTTTATTTGCATTAACTGTTTTGCTTAGTCATGAAGTTGATTTGTTTGGATTAACTTTCACTGGGAGAATAATTGCTGTGCAATGTTTTTATATCATTTCCGGATTTTACATGGGGATTATATTGGAGGAAAAGTATAAACTTTCTGATTATAAATTGTTTATATCGAATCGTTTTTTAAGATTACTTCCAACATATTGGATGGTTATATTATGTATGATCATTTCATCAGTTATTTGGTTTAATTTTTCTGAACAAAAGTCTGGCTTGTTTTTTGAAAAATTCAACAATAACTTTTCAGAATTGAGTTATTCTTCTGCGTTATTAGTTATTTTTTCTAATATTTTTTTAATTTTTCAAGATGTATTTTTGTTTTTTGGGTTGAACGGCGATGGGCACTATGAATTTGTAAAAGATTTTAGAAATACAAATTTGTCTCTATCTATATTTTCACTTGTTCCTCAAGCATGGACCATTGGGATGGAAATAATGTTTTATTTATTAGTACCATTTTTGGTAAGATTAAAAAATTATTTTTTAATTGGATTGGCAATTGCTACATTATTATTTAGATTATTGATGTATCATAAAGGATATGACTTTGATCCTTGGACTTATAGATTTTTTCCTTTTGAATTTATGTTTTTTGTTTTTGGACTATTAGCCTTTCGATTTTATCTCTATTTACGAAATAAAAATTTGTCAAGTTTGGTTCAAAATGTTACCTATAGTTTTATCCTTTCAAATATTTTATTATACCAGTTTATACCATTAAATGCCACATTTAAATATGTTAGCTTTGTAATTCTATTTGCATTTTCACTTCCTGTAATTTTTATAAAATTTAAATCAAACAAAATAGACAGATGGATTGGCGAATTTTCGTATCCAATTTATATTTGCCATGTGTTTATTATAATTTTGGTAAATGTATTTTATTCGAAGTATAATTTTGTTTCACACAACTTTTTATCTTTAATAATTTTAATATGTACTTTAATTTTTTCATATTTTTTGATTAAATTTATAAGTGAACCAATTGAAAAAATTAGATATAAAAGAACTTTAAAATTAAATAAATAAATGACTAAACTAAAATTCGCAATCGTAGGTTGTGGTAGCATTGGTAAAAGACACATTGCCGTATTAGACGCGGAACCTGAAGCAGAAATTATAGCCATTTGTGATACTGATTTAACCAAGGCTAACGAGCAAAGTAATTTATATAATGGTATTAAAGTTTACAATGATTATAATTTAATGCTAAACGAAATTGACGCAGACATTATAAATGTTGTTACCCCTCACCATTTGCATGCCGATATGACTATTGAGGCGTTAAATAAAGGATTTCATGTATTAGTAGAAAAGCCAATGGCACTAACAACTATCGATTGTGCCCGGATGAATGAAGCGGCAATTGAAAATAAAAAAAATCTTTGGGTAGTTAAACAAAACCGTCATAACGTACCAATTCGCTTAGCTAAGGAAGCTTTACAACATAATCGTTTAGGAAAAGTATTTATGGTAAAGTGCGACATACTTTGGAATCGTTATCAAGGCTATTACGACGAATCTCCGTGGAGAGGTAAGAAACAATTTGAAGGGGGATCTCTTTATACACAAGCAAGTCATTTTATTGATTTATTAGTATGGTGGTTTGGTGATGTTGTGAATGCAAAAACAATTATGGAAACTCAAAATCATCAAATAGAAACTGAAGACTCCGGCATTTCTGTTATTAAATTTAAAAATGATACTATTGGTAATTTAATTTGGACAACTTGCGTTTATAATAAAAATTACGAAGGTAGTATTACTATCATTGGTGAAAAAGGAACCATAAAAATTGGTGGACAATATTTAAATAAAATAGAATACTGGGATGTAGAAGGCTTCCCGTTACCCGAAGGCATTGAGTTTAGCGATAAACCAAATGCTTATGGTAAATATCAGGGAACAAGTTCTAATCATGACAAAGTAATCAAATCAATCATTTCTCAAATGAAAGGAAGAAGCTTTGAAACAGTAGATGGTGTAGAAGGCATTAAAAGTATTCACGCTATAGAAATGCTATATGGAAGTGCAAAATAATCCTCAGCTTCTAAAAGTGAGCATCCGTGATGTGAAATTTGGGGAAAACTGTAAAATAGTAGAGCCAGTAAATATCTATGGATGTATTATTGGTCATTCAAATTTTATTGGCCCTTTCGTTGAAATTCAAAAAGACGTTATAATAGGTAATAACTGTAAAATACAATCACA
>JACMPO010000126.1 GCA_014377455.1 Flavobacterium sp. | reverse complement strand
CGTTAGCGGTCATTGTACCGCAGAAACCAAAAAAACAAATGAACTTACTAAAAAAAGGAGAGTTTTTCGGAACACATTACCAAAAGTCGACTTTTGAAAATATAATTATAACTGATACTGAATATACGCATAGTAAAGTGAATTGGCATTATCACGAAAATCCCTATTTCACCTATTTACTTCAAGGTAAACTTTTTGAATCTAATAAAAAAGAATCCTATTATCTAGCACCAGGAAGTTTGTTATTTCACAATTGGCAAGACGCACATTACAACATAAAACCACCCGAATATACAAGAGGATTTCATATTGAATTGAATGAATATTGGTTTTTAAATTACGATATTAAAATAACTGACTTTGAAGGAAGCATAAACATAAAAAATCCTTTGACTAAAAATTTGATGAATAAAGTATATGTTGAATCCAAAATAAAAGACCAATATTCAAATTTAGGCATTGAAACATTAATGATTGAAATTTTTAGAAACATAAAAGAAAACAAAAAAATAAGTGCTAAAAAACCTGATTGGGCAAATAAACTTCAGGAACTTTTAATCGAGGAACGAATGGATTACTCCTTAAACAATTTAAGTTCTATATTAGGCATTCATCCCATTCACTTATCCAGAGAGTTTCACCGATATTTTGGCACAAGCCTAAGCAATTATATTAGGCTATTAAAAGTCAATAAAGCATTTTATTTAATTGCTTCCAATAAAATTTCAATGACAGATATCTGTTATCAATGTGGATTTTACGACCAAAGTCATTTTATTTCAAGTTTCAAACGAATCTACAATACAACTCCAACAAAATTATTTAGAAAAATGTGATGATGTTAATTTTATACAATTTTGATGAAATTCAAAAACTCATCTTTGCAAATCATCATTAATCAATCAAAAAATGAAATTTCTAAACATCATCATCTTTTTCTTTATTCTTTTTTCGTTTTCTGTCAATGCACAAGATATGGCAGAATATACAGATAATTGGGAAGGAAAAATCGGAAATTCTAAAACTTTCAATTTAAAAGTTGAAATAAATAATTTAGGATTTGAAAAAGCTGTTTTCAAAATTTATAACAATAAAAACATTATTGATTTTCCATTTAATGCGACTACTATTAATCAAATAAAAATACCATTTGCTGAAAATTTATTTTTTGAAGGTATTCTGTCTAAGGATAATAAAGAAATTAATGGCTTTATTAAATCTGGTTTATTACTTTATCATTTAAAACTAACAAAGTCAAACAACAATTCTTATATAGGAGATTGGAATATTTTGATGGTAACCGAACTAAAATCTCAAGATTTTTATTTAAGTGTAGAAAATGGTTCGAAAAATGAATATCAAGCGTATCCAATTTTAGGCGACAATCGTTTTACAGGAACTTGGTGCGATAATTTCCAAAAAGAAAATGATGTCATATCCTTTTCTGATTTTAAAACCGGATTACAATTTAAAGGAAAATTAGAACCTAATACAATTCAACTAGGTATATATTTAGGAACCCATTTAATCACAGAAATAGATTTAAAAAAATCCAAAATCGATTGGAAAATTGGTGGTTTTGAAACAGATAATAAAACTTCTATTCTAAAACTTACCGAAATGGAGAATCTTATTTTAAAGGATTCATTACCCAATACTCATTCGGTTTTAATTTCGAGAAATGGCAAACTTATTTATGAAAATTATTTTGATGGTTATACCGCAAATATACCTCACGATATGCGTTCATCAGCAAAAAGTATTTCATCAGCCATAGTTGGTATTGTTTTAGATAAATCATTATTCAAAAGTGTTAATCAATCTATTTTTGATTTTTTACCCACAAAATATCAAGCTCAAAAGGACAGTTTAAAAGCGAAAATAAATATCCAAAGCCTTTTAACAATGAGTTCAGGGTTAGACGCCATTGATTATGGTATAAATGCAAATTCAAAATCTCCTGCAACTGAAGAAAATTTTCAAAGAGCAAAGGATTGGATAGCAACAATATTATCTGTACCAATGATAAACAACCCAAATACAAAATCAAATTATGGTTCTGCAAATCCTTATTTACTGGGAATTGCTATGGATTCAATAATTACAGAGCCTTTAGAATTATTTATGGATAGATATCTATTTCAAAAACTAGATATTTCAAACTATATCATACAAGCTGATTTGAATGGAAATCCATATTTTGGCGGTGGAATGTATCTTACTTCTAACGATATGCTGAAATTTGGTGAATTATATCTTAATTATGGAAAATGGAACTCAAAACGTATTATATCAAGTAAATGGATAAAAAATTCCTTGAAAAATTATCGAGTTTTAGAAAACACCAAAGACAAAAATGGATACGGATATTTATGGTGGCACAATACCTATCAAGTTAATGGAAAAAGTTTTGAATCTATTGAAGCTAGAGGAGCTGGTGGTCAATATATTTTTGTTATTCCCAGTTTAAAAACCGTTGCAGTTATCACATCTGGAAATTTCAGAAACGGAAAAACACAACAGCCAGAAATGATTTTTGAAAATTATATCTTGCCTTATCTTAAAAAATAAAAAACAACGAACGGCTAACAGCCGTTTGGCAAGATTGCGAATTTTGTGGTTAATTTGCGTTTCGCAAGAAATATTATCTTAGTGGAAAATAAACGGTTCCGAAGTTCGCAACTTCGCAAACCTGCCAATCGTTAGCAAGCTTTTCTTAAACGAAACAGAATGTCTTTAATATAAACCTATGAAACAAATTAAACTTATATTTTCATTAATATTTGTCCCTAGCTTTCTATTCTTGCAATAACTGCAATAATTTGGATTGTGATCATGGTTATTATGAAATGACTT
>JACMPO010000125.1 GCA_014377455.1 Flavobacterium sp. | reverse complement strand
TTTTACCACAGAATTCATTTGTCCATCGTTTAAAAGAAATTTTCCTTTACTCTTTTGGTCATCTTTTTCTAGATGTTGGTACATCCTGATTTTGCCAATTAAATGAGCGAACTGATTTTCATTTAGATGGAATTGATTCATTTTTTCCATTAAACTTAAATGTTTAATTCTATCATAATTACTAAAAAGATTATACATATCAGTGTGTAATTCATTTACAGATGAGATTCTAACTTCATTAGTGAAACCATCTGTAGAAATACAGAGATTGGTGCAAACCTTATTTTGATATCCAATAAAGATTTTGAATTTTTCAACTGATTTCTTACTATAAAGATTCTCTTGATTGTAAGATCTTACGCCTCCAACAGATAATGTAAGCGTATTTCCATTAATAACTTCTTTGGCTTGATGTAATTCAATTAAGAAAGCACAACGCTCGTAATAAAGCGTTTTTTCCTCTTCTAATAAATCTTTAGCTGGTTTTTCTATTGCGCTTGGTATTCTTCCTTTTACAATATGGGATACTCTTATATCAGGCTCATTAGGAGTGAAATCTGGAAACAATTCCTGAACTACTTCATAGGCTTTGTTTATAAATTGATAATGTGAAATTGTAGATTCATTATCTTTAGAAAATACAGGAATAATACAATCATTTTTTAGGTGGTTAAGCGAAACCTTTTGTGTATTGGCTTCTATAAAACTTGAAGTTTTATCAATTACTTCACTTTCATCAATTACTTGATTATTGATACTACTGTTTATTACTAATTCCATTTGTTTCTGTTTTTAATGGTTGGACAATTTCTTGATTTGATAAAATTTGTGAATTAATGTTTTCAATTTCTTCTTTACGTTCCATTATTAATGGATGCGTTGATTTTTTTAGACTTGCATATTTCTCATAAATGAGTTTCAAATCATCTAAAGATTCTGCTTGTTTAATTTCAAGTTTTACATCTTCAATTGATATTCCTGAATTACACCATTCAATAAGTTTTTTACCTGTTTGAGTTGAGATAACAAATTCAGGAGACTCAGAAAACAATCCTGTTCTGTCCTTACTTGCTTTACAAAGATGTTTATCATTTATAATTTCAAAATTGGCTGTCAATTCATACTCAAATCCTTCTCTTGTAATTTCTTTGGTTCCGTGTTTAATCACTTTACTTTTTCCATTTGAATCTGAGTCCATGCTGTAATCAACTTTTCTTCTTACAGATGTGATTATGTGGCAATTTGAATTTAAAATTTTATCTATAAATGACTGATGTCTTGGAGAAACTCTTGCCCAATCTTGGAAGCGTCCACCTAAACTTTCATGTATTTCTAAACAACCTCCTTTTCCTGACCATTCATGAGTAATACTATCAATAATAATTACTTCAATATTTGATAGTTCACAGGCTTCTATTGCTTGAATATATCTTTCAGGAGTATAAGGTTCTGTTAGTGTCAAAACATGGTATCCTCCTAAATGAGAGTATAAAGAAGCACTTCCGTTTTCAGTGTCTATGATTGCAATTTTTGACCAATCATCTGTTATTCCATAGGCTAGAAGTAGGGCAGAGTATGTCTTGCCAAATCCACTTGCACCTGAAAGACCAAGTCTTAATTTTACTTGATGTCTTTGAGCTATTTGTAGCTTCATAATTTTATTATTTAGTATTAATTAAAAAAATAGAAGACATATGTTATTTTTTAATAAAAAAAGGAGCCTCATTTCTGAAGCTCCTTACATATGTTTCTTTGTATAGAATTAGTGAACTAACTCGGATTGCATAACATTAGATTCAATAATGTTATCTTCGTCACTCACAAATTCGTATCTGTGATTTAGTTGAATGATTTCACCTGTTTCTGTAACAGTGTAATCATAAGGGTCTGTTTCAACTTTCTTTACTACACCACTGATTTTTTCTCCAATTAATCCTAAACAAGTTTGTTCATCAAATGTTGTTGGAACTTTTACAGTTTTAGCAGTAAAGTAAGTTTTACCTGTTTGCTTACTTTTAACAGCTTCTAAACCACCTTGCACCACAAGGCAGTGAAATTTTTCACCATTTTCTTTCTCGAATGATTTGTAATCTACGATTGTTACCATAGTTTTTAATTTTTATAGATTAGACATAACGGAAAATCCCGCAGAACTTGATGAAAGTGGGCTGATGATTCAACTTCTTACTTCAATGAGTGCGGGTATATCCCAAAATTGTATTAAGGTCGGGGTATTATGTTGGGTTATTGTGTGCTTACGTTAGAAAAAGTCAAAAAAAAATTTAGTCAAAAAAATTTTTTTTTAAAACATCTTCAACTACTTCCAAACTAATATATGGGCTTAAAATTTCTAAAACTGAAATACTTGGAGCTAGTTTTTTAGAATGTGTAACAAGAAATTCTAAATCAAGTTTTACATCTTTTCTTAGACATAAATCATGAACATTAACTTTGGGATATTTTTCAATCAATTCTGTTGTCCATGACAAACTTTTATTTAGTGTAATTGCATTCCAATTCCAGTAGTTTGTAAAAGTATCCACTAATTCCAACGACCATGGTATAGATTCATTTCTGCTAAGCTTATCCCAATTCCAGTAATCTTTAAAAGTTTCTAATAATTCCATTGACCAAGGGAGTTCTTTGTTTTCACTTAAGCCTTTCCAATCCCAATTATTTTTAAATTCATTAATAAAGTTTTTTGACCACTGCAAATTAGGACTTGTGCTAAAGGACATCCACATAATTATTTTCTCGGTATGATTTAAAAAAATTTCGCATTCTTTGATGCTTTTAACATCCCAAGGAACTGATTTATTAGATGGTAGCGACCTCCAATTCCAAAACTCTTTTTTAAAATTAATTAATTCCCAATTCCAGGGGATTTTTTCATTTCTACTTATATTTTTTAAATCCCACAAGTCAATAAACTCATAAAATAAAGGGATTGTCCAAGGTAGTGATTCATTTCTGCTTAAGGCTGAGAAATCCCATCTTTTCAAGTATTGATAGAAGAAATTCTCCGACCATGGTAGATTCTTATTCCAACTTAAACTTTTCCAGTCCCAATAATTTACATACTTCTGTATTAGTTCTTCAGACCATGGAATAGATTGATTATAAGCAATCTGAGTCCAATCCAATTTATCTTTAAATTTTTCTAAAATATTATCGTTCCAAGGAATAGATTGATTGCTGCTTAATGCTGTCCAATCCCAATTGTTTTGAAAAGCTTCAATAAACTCAACCGACCACGGAAGAGTTTCTTTTTCACTTAAGTTTGTCCAATACCAATAGGGAGTTAATTTTTGGATAAACTCAATTGACCATGTAAAGAAATCAGATTTTAAATCCGCAAATCTATACCAATTCCAATTGTCTTTGAATAGTTCAATAAATTCAACTGACCAAGGTAAAGCCTCATTGCTACTTAATAAAGACCAATTCCATTTGTGAATGTATTTAGCAACTAAGTCAACGCTCCAAGGAAGTCCTTTGTTTAAACTTAATAAACTCCAATCCCATTTATCTTCGTATTTGTCAAGTAGTTCTTCTGTCCACTCAATTCTTGAATTTTCACTTAATGATTTCCAATTCTCTTCAAAATAGTTCTCATATCTTATTATTATTTCACTAGATAGTGGATAACACTCGGAAAGAAATGACAATAAAATAGATGGATTTTTTTTAAATATACCTATCACTTTATTTTTGTCTTTGTACGTTAATACCTGTCCAAATTTATTAGTATATGTGGGTTGTGATTTCTTATCTGTAAACAATTTCATTATTATGTTTTTATTTCATTATTTGATATTTTTGATTGTTTCAAATATATAATCAACTTCATCCTGCATTTTTGGTTCCATGTTCAATAGAACATTCTAATTGCAAAGTCGAAAGAAAACTGGTTGCAATTTGGGCATAAATTATTAGCTTGATTTAGCTCTAGATTAAAATTTTGGTAGATATTATTGTCGCCATTATCACCCTTTAATTTCTTATCAGCATAGAATTGATAGAGCGGATTGTTTTTTTGTGTAATGTAATTCACGGTTTCAAAATGTCCAGTTTCTTTGTTTATAGCAGGAACAGGGCAGTTTTCGTGATAATTAAACCGACCTCCACCGTAATTAAAATCTGTTTCAAAATTGCAAATTCTACAATTGGCATTTAATATTTGTCCCATAAATATGGATTATTAATTGTTGTTAAAGAATGCAGATGCAATTCCAATTAAAATAAATTGAATAATTGTTGATAATATTCCCCAAAGAATTAAGAAGGCTAGAAAACCAAAAAAACTTTCTGGTTCAATAATTTCCCAAGATTTATATCCAGCATAAATTGGCAGTCCAATTCTTAATATAATCACCAGAAAAAAGAGACACCCCTCGTTATTATTTTCTGCCATAATTTATTAATTTAATAGTTTATTAATTGATTTTTCTGAAAACTTATAACCTAGAATTTCCTTAGTCATTTCTATATCTTTAATCATAAATTTCCAATTTTCCCCTCCATCGAAAGAGATTGCTACATACTCATCACCATTTTTTCTCTCTTCTAATTTATGCTTAATAGTAATTGAACTTACTATTAAATATATCATTGCAATTCCATCGTCTGAATGTAACCGTTTAGTAATTTCACCTATCTCGTATTCAACTGAAGTTTCTTTGTCTTTTTCAAGCTCGCTTAATTTTTTCATTGGTTTTAAAAATACTTTCTTAAAATCCTCTTTATTTTTAACCATATCTGGATATTTATCTTCCGCCCACACAAAGATATCAGTGTAACAATAATCATAAACTAAGTCTAAATTTCTTCCAAGAATTGCTTTCATATAATCATCCACTTGGGATTTTAAAAATTTGTCTTTAGAAAAGTCATTGCTTTCAGTTAGATTAATTTTTGAATCATTTTTTAAAACTTCTTCCTTTAATTCTACATTGCTTACTGTTGTCTGCTTACAGCCAATGTTGAACATAATTAATAAAAGAATAATACTTTTTCTCATAATAGTAATATTTAATATTAGTTGTGAATATTTATTAATTTAAAATGACTTTATTTTTTTTGTATATAATTTACTAAATGATAATTTTTGTCAATTTTTTAATATTAAATAGAAGTAAGTAATAGACTTTACAAGCGTATTGAGGGTTAATGATTGAAAATAAATGATATTTTAATTATTTTGGCATCAGATTCAACATCATTTTGGCTTTTGAATTTGCAATCAATGATGAGTTTATTTTTTTCCATAGATAATTTGAATGGGGAATTACTTCTTGATATTTTGATTTTCTTCTTTGTAATATTCTATTTCATCATCATCTAAAAATTCTTCTTCAAATTTTTGCTTTTCGTAGAAGTCCATTTCACCATTTCTATAAGATTGTAATTTTTCCAAATGTTGATTATATTTTTCTTCTAACAAAAAATTTTTTTCATTTTCTTTTTTTTCAGCTTCTTCATTTAGGTATTTATTAACTAATATCAGTGTTACTATGAGTATTGATGCATTACCTAACATAGATGTGTTAAATATAATGGCTTGCAAACCATAGAAAAATATGAATATAATAATGTTTAAAAATGTTTTCATAATTTGAGTTTAATTATTTTAGAATTTCCTTTATTTTAAAATTTATTAGCAGTAAACCATAATGCCCCTGAAAATAAAATTACTTTTATTATTATTGATACGATTGAAGCTATTGCCTAAATTTGCACAGCAATTCCATCCAAAAATCAGTCAGCAACTATAAAATCTCCAACTACCTCTATACCAAAAAGAAAATTGCAATATCAATGTAGTTTTTTTGTCTTCTATGTTTTTATTATAATTTAGAAAATTCTTTTATTAAAATATCTTTGTTTTTAGTAAGATTTAAACCAACATATTGATTATATGCTGTAAAACTTATTAGTTTGACAAGACGTATTTTAAGCTCATTAATATCGCGATTTGTTAATAAATACATCGAAGTTGCAACATTTAGTCCATTCATATTTATTAATTTATGCCAAACATGAGCCAATGTTAATCCTTTATTTCCTGTTGTTTGTATGAGTAAATTACCTGATAGTTCAATTGGCGCTTGTTGTTTAAATAGTACTGTTACCGCCAAAAAATATTGTTTTGTATTGGTGTTTTTATATAAAGACAATCCTGCTTCATATGAATTACCAACCACTACAGGGATAGGGTTGAAATATTTCATAGTTACTCCATCGGGTCTTATATTTGTTTTTATCTGATTTTGAGAAAAGCCAAAAGAGAACGCAAATAATAGGCTAATTGTTAATTTTTTCATGATTTAAATTTTAACTTGTTTTTTAATGTTTTTGCCTACTCTATTTGGTTTTCAGCATGTCCAGATTTTATGAATATTTCAAATATAGGTAAATATGCTTATATTTTAATTAATTTATTCAACGAATTTTATTTCGTGAATTATGATGATAACAAAGAAATATTAATTCGTTTTGGAAAAAATTTAAAACACCATCGAACAGCAAAAGGTTTTACTCAAGAGCAACTTGCAAATGAGTTGGGTGTTGAAATTTCTCAAATTAGCAGAATAGAACGAGGTGTTATTAATACCTCAGTTACAACTTTGTATACTATTTCTAAAACTTTAGACATTGACATTTCTCAATTGTTTTTGCTAAATTTAACTTCTTAGTTTTTTTCGACAGCAAACCCTTTTAAATTATACCTAATTTTTTTACGCTTTACTTTAATAACTGTTCAGTTTATATACTTTTTCATTTATACTTTTATTATGTTTGTAAGTTTTCACAAGTGTACTAACTATAAATGCAGTCTATCTGCAATTTTCCATGCCAGTTAATTTAAATGCTTTAATAAGATATAAAACCATTGATGAATGCCTTTCAAATCTAAATTTGAAATGTACTATCGATGTATTAATTAATAAATGTTCAGAAAAATTAATAGAAAATCAAGGTATTGAATCAGGTGTTTCAGAAAGAAGTATTAGAAATGATATTAGAATATTAAGGAGTGACATTTTAGGTTTTAATGCTCCGATTCAATGTGTAAATGGAATCTATAGTTATAATGATGATACTTTTACTATTTATGGCAGACCAATAAAGGAGAAGGAATTATTAATAGAAATACAAGATTTGCTTGTTGAAAAATTTGATTTGTTGAAAAATGAAAATAAAAATTTAAATGAACTACTTTTCTGTTTGTCAAAAATAACTGATGTTAAAATCCCAATTAAATGTTACCCATCTAGTTCAGGTAATAATATATTCCCAAAGAAAATAGATGGCTATTTTAGAAATAAAGTTGATTTTAAAATTAAGTTAAACGGCTACGTCCAAAAACTAAACAGCCCTACTCAAGAACATTTTTTAGAAAAATTCTTTTCAAATAAAAAAGTAGAACTGTTTAATTGGAGATTTATTTTAGATGTTTTAGATTCAACTTCTGACTTATAGATAATTTTAAATTTAATTTTTTCATCTCCTCGCTTACTTTCTTTCTTACAATTTTTCCATAACTCTCTTGAGTAATTACCATATTAGCGTGTCCTAATAATTCAGATACGATCTCCATTGGGACATCATTATAGAGTAAAATTGTAGAAGCAAAAGTTTTTCTTGCAATATGATGGGTGATATTTTTGTTTATACCAATAATAGCGCCTATTTCTTTTAAGTATGAGTTTACTTTTTGATTACTTAATTTTGGAAGAGTATTGTCATATTTGTTTAAAATAGATTTTGCTTTTGGTAAAATTGGAATAGCTATTTGTTTAGATGTTTTTTCACGTTTCATTTGAATCCATTCCATATTATCAAATCCAATAGAAATATTTTCTGATTTTAAATTCGTCATTTCATTATAAGCTAAACCAGTATAGCAACAAAAGACAAATAAATCTCTAACTTGATTTAATCTAGTTTGTTCAAATGAATAGTTTTCTAATTTGTCAAGTTCATCAGTTGTTAGAAAAATAATCTCTTTTTTTACTCGGCTAGCCTTATACATTAGAAAAGGATCTTTGTCTAGATAACCTTCTGAAATTGCATTTTTGATTGGTTTTCTAAATCTTTGAATAGTTTTATTTAAAGTAACTTGTTTGTTGTTTTTTTCTGTTTTTAAATAGTATTCAAATTGTTCTAAAAAGTTAAGATTTAATTCATTTAAAGGAATGTCTTTATTTTTAAAAGAAAACTTTATAAATGAAGCTACATCATTGTAGGCGTAGTTAAATTTATTCCAAGTGGATTGTTTTAAATCTTTACCAATTAGTCTTTTTAATTTTTCTAAATCTTTATTTAAATAACTAATTACAGAATCTTCTTTTTTAGATGGTTTTTGAAAATATGAATCAATAATATTATCAACTTTAATATTTACGTTTTCAATTTGTAGTTTGAAATAGATATTATTAATTTTCTGTTTAATAATAGATAACTGACCATTTAGAACTTTGTAATCTATTAGTTTTGATTCAGCTAATTGTTTTTTAGAATTCCAATCTTTAGGGTTTACTGAATTACCTGTGGAGAATTGTTTTCTCTTGTTGTTGATGGTAATTCTACAGTTGATGGAGCAGAGTCCTTTCTTATTTGTTTTTGTTTGATTAATTACAAACAAAATTGAGAGTTTTTCTTGGTGCATGATTCCAATTGTTATTGAGTTTGACAATTGGCATACAATTCGATTTTAAAAAATGGGTACCTTTAGTTTTTTTATGGGTACCTTTTTTGGCACCTTTTTTATTTAAATCTTGGTATAATTTCAAATATTACTTCTTTAAAAGAAAGCTTGTGATCATCAATGAAATATTGATAAAAACAAAAAATCCAGTCTAAATTAATAAACTGGATCTTTAAAAAGCTCCCTCTCTTGGGCTCGAACCAAGGACCCTCTGATTAACAGTCAGATGCTCTAACCAACTGAGCTAAGAAGGAAACTGTATGTTTTATTTATTGGAAACTTTTTTAACTTTACAGATAAGGTTAACATCTCTAAAGCGGTTGCAAATATAATATGTTTTTTACTTTTTACAAATAAAATTTTAAAGTTTTTTTAAACTTTAAAATTACTTTACAAACCACGTTTCCATAATCCATTGATAAATATCTTTTCCAAACGTTAATGCCATAAGACTCAGCAAGAAAATCATACCGCCTGTTTGTACATTTCCCATTGCCTTTTCGCTTAACGTTTTACCCGTAACCATTTCGACTATTGTAAAAAGAGCGTGTCCTCCATCTAATCCGGGAATTGGTAGTAAATTCATAAAAGCTAAGCCTATTGAAAATAAAGCTATAAATGACCACACAAATTCCCAATCCCATGCATTTGGCAACATTCTCGCGATTCCAATAGGACTTTTTACTTGCGTGTAAGCACCGGTAGCTGGTTTAAAAATAAGTTTAAAACTATCAATATTGTATATTATTTGACTCCAAGCCTGATTTGCTCCTTCCTTTATTGCTTCAAAAACAGAAAGTTTGTTTACTACTAAATAGGAACTGTTTTTTATTTCATCAAATTGGATTCCTAATTTCCCTGATTTATTGACTTTTGAAAGTATGTCAATTACCGTATTGTCGCGTTTTACTTTTAATAAAACATCTTTCCCTTTATTTTCTGCTAATTGTTTTTTGAGTTCTAAATTAGTGGTTTTTTCGTTAGCCGATACGATGACATCATTTGTTTTTAAAGATTTATTTTTCATAGCATCTTTAATTTTCATGTCCGATAGTGTATAATCTTCATTCATGAATACTGAATATCCTCCAAAATCGCCGTCTTTATCAACTTTAGCTTTTATTATAGTATCTTTCCCATTACGATTTATGAGTAAGTTTATATTTTTATTTTTATTTTTTGAAGCTTCAAGTAAAACCTCATCGTAAAACTTAAATTTTTTATCGTTAACACCAATTATTTTATCAAATTTTTTGAGATTGATTTTTTTAGTATCTGTTATTGAATCAACAAAGATTTTATTTAATTCGATACGCGCTTGAACAAAATTCTTACCTTCTTTTTTAATTATTTGTCCTTTTTGTGCATCGGTTAAATGAAGTTTTACTTCTTTCCCATTTCGATCTAAAATAATGTCGTCGCCAAATAAAATTCCCATAACGGCATATTTAAAATCTGGTAAAAACTTACCATCAACCGATACAATTTTATCCCCATTTTGAAAACCTACATTTCGACCAACTTCACCAAATGCCAATCCATTTTTTTGAATTTTTTCTGACGACACAAATTTCTGACCTACTGTGGAAAACATGACGGCATAAATTGTAATAGCTAAAACTATATTTACAAAAATTCCACCAAGCATAATTATCAATCGTTGCCAAGCTGGTTTTGATCGAAACTCCCACGGTTGAGGTTCTTGTTTTAATTGTTCGGTATCCATACTTTCGTCTATCATTCCCGAAAGTTTTACGTATCCTCCAATGGGTAACCATCCTATTCCCCACTCTGTATCACCAATTTTTTTCTTAAAAAGTGAAAAACCAGCATCCATAAAAAGATAAAATTTCTCTACTCGTACTTTAAATATTTTTGCTGCTATGTAATGTCCAAATTCGTGAAGTATAACTAATACTGATAGTATAAAGATAATCTGAGCTAATTGTATCATTTAATGTGTAATCTATTTTTTGGTTTAAAAAGCAAAAGTAAGGTTTTCACCTTACTTTTTATCAATTATCTTGCAGATGCTTATTTTTTTATAATTTTTTTATGATATGTACCTTGAGCAGTTTTTATTTCAACAAAATGAACTCCTACAGACAATGTACTTAAATTTAAATCGGTTGCATTACTTTCTAAAATTAACTGTCCTAAGGCATTGTATAGTGATACTTTTTCAATTTCAATATTTGTTGGTTTCTGTATATGAAGCTCGTTGTAAACTGGATTTGGATAAACCGAAATAGCATTTTCAAACTCAAAATTAGATTTTCCTAATGTTACAGAATTATTAGTCGAAATCAACTCCTTATTAATATCAAAATCTGCTCCTACAATTTCAAAAGGCACATTTACTATAAATTCTTCACCATTGGTTGTGTTATTCACTACAACATCAAAAGTTGCTCCATTTGCATCATATAATCGAATTGGCAAAGGCATTTCAAAATACGTTACACTTGGGTCAGATTGTGTTTGATTTACTGTTATTTTTACTTGTCCTGTGCCCCAATTTTGTGCGGTAATGTTATAACTTGGAAAACCTTGATTGTAAACCCAATCGTTAAAAAACTCAGTCAAACTTTGACCGTATGTCGCTTCTAAATGTGATTTTAAATCGGTGGTAACAGCATATCCGTAAGCTAAATTTGTATCAGCAAGATAATCTCGCATGCCTTGAAAAAAAGCAGTATTACCTAATTTAAATCGCAACATGTTAATTACCATTGCTCCTTTATTATAACTCAATCGATTGCTGAAAATTCTGTTTACGTTTGTTGCTTGTGAATTTGTTAAATAAATTGCTCCAGCAGGTTGACTTGTAACATAATCAACCATATTGGTTTTATCATTTACAAAAGCATCATTTCCATCAAAATTCTCGATTACCATTGAGGCTAAATAAGTTGCAAATCCTTCATTTAACCAAATATCTTTCCATGTGCCACAAGTTATTTTATCGCCAAACCACTGATGAGCCATTTCATGAGCTATTAATTGTCTGTCAAAACCTACCATAAATGAAACTGTTGTGTGTTCCATTCCACCGCCCCAACCAAACTGTGCGTGACCATATTTTTCGTTATGAAAAGGATAAATTTCAAACAAATTACCGTATAAATCTAAAATTTGTGGTGTGACATTTAAATCCGATTGAATTGAGGAAAAACTTTCTGGATAAATATAATTTATAATAGGAAAAGTATTTGGTGCAGTTCCAGCAGTTTGATTATAAACAACATAATCTGTAACAGACATACAAATTAAATATGCAGGAATGGGGTAATTATGATGAAAATGTGTGGTTTTGTTTGCCCCAATAACTATTGGCGCTTCTGGTTCTACTCCATTTGAAACGGCAATATATTGTGATGGTGCTGTTATAAAAACATCAATCGAATTTATTTTATCATTCAAATCTTGTTTGCAAGGCCACCAATCTCTAGCACCAAAAGGTTCTGATAAAGTATATAAAGTTTTACTTCCGTTAGATCGAGTTTCGGTTGTAAAAGCCCTAAAACCATTTACAGGTGGCGCTCCAGAATAAGTAATTTCTACTGATCCAGATGTTCCAGCAACTTGTATTGAAGGTAGTGTAATTACTAACTCATTGTTTCCATTTTGTGCAAAAGTTAAATTTAAAGCTCCTCTTTTTACTGAACTCACTGTTAATTGATTAGCTAAATCAAAAGTAACGGTACTCATATTATTAATTGCGGTGAAAGTAGTAGTAACTTTTCCCGTAATCAAGTAAACAGCGGGATTAACCGTGAATTCTAACTTGTGATAGGTGATATTATAATTTTGAGTGTTTGGATTTATAGCTAAATTCATCAACTTAGAAGCTGATTTCATTTCAATTTTAGATATATCAATATCTTTTTGGGATTTTTGAGCAAAAGCAATTGAAAATGAAAAAAGAAATATCAAAAAGTAGGATTTTTTCATAATGAATGTAATTTTTAACGAAAGTAGTAATTTTTTAATTAGATAATATGTTTTGCTATCGCAAAATAAAGTTAAAATGCTTATCATTAAACATTTAATCGGATTTATTATCTTTTTATTATGATCTATTTATAAAAATCAATTTCTTAAATTTGCCAACTTACAAAATAATTTATATGTTACAAATAGCCTTTATCAGAGAAAATCAGGAAAAAGTAATCACAGCGTTAGCAAAACGAAATATGGATGCTAAAAGTCTAGTTGAAGAAGTGGTTCAAATTGATGAAAATCGAAGAAGTACTCAAGTGCAAATGGACACAATTCTTGCTGAATCTAATAAATTATCTAAAGATATTGGGGATTTAATGAAAAGTGGAGAAAAAGCTAAAGCCGAAATCCTTAAATTAAAAACGGTTACCCTTAAAGAAAAAAGTAAAGAAGCAGCCGAAAGATTAGAAGTTTTGACATTAGACTTGACTAACAAGATGTATTTATTGCCAAATCTTCCAGCTGATTTAGTTCCGTTTGGTAAAACTCCCGAAGAAAACCTAAATATTTTTGAAGCTGGAACAGTTCCCAAACTCCATGAAGGAGCTTTACCACATTGGGAATTAGTCAAAAAATATGATATTATCGATTTTGAATTAGGCGTGAAAATTACAGGTGCTGGTTTCCCAGTATATAAAGGAAAAGGAGCAAAACTGCAACGCGCTTTGATAACCTATTTTTTAGATAAAAATACAGAAGCAGGATATATAGAATACCAAGTACCACATTTAGTAAACGAAGCTTCAGCATATGGAACAGGACAATTGCCTGATAAAGAAGGGCAAATGTACCACGATGCTACAGACGATTTATATTTAATTCCAACAGCAGAGGTTCCCGTAACTAATATTTTTAGAGATGTTATACTCAACGAAAACGAATTGCCCATTTTGTGCACAGGATATACACCTTGTTTTCGTCGAGAAGCAGGTTCATACGGTGCTCACGTGAGAGGATTAAACCGTTTACATCAATTTGACAAAGTAGAAATAGTGCGTGTTGAACATCCAGATAATTCATATAAGGCACTAGATGGCATGGTTGAACATGTAAAAACAATACTCGAAGAATTAAAATTACCATACAGAGTTCTTCGCCTTTGCGGAGGAGATATGGGATTTGCATCAGCATTAACTTATGACTTCGAAGTGTTTTCAACAGCTCAAGACCGTTGGTTGGAAATTTCATCAGTATCAAATTTTGAAACTTTTCAAGCTAATAGATTAAAATTACGTTTTAAAGATAAAGAGGGTAAAAACCAATTAGCACACACACTTAACGGAAGTTCGTTAGCATTACCAAGAGTATTAGCTGGGATTTTAGAAAATTATCAAACGCCAAAAGGCATTGTAATTCCCGAAGTATTACGCAAATACACTGGATTTGATATTATAAACTAAACGTTAATCAAAATATAAAAAATGTACCGAATTAACACAAAAAGTGTTACTTTGGTACATTGTTTTTAAAGTCCTTTTATGCGCAATTTTCTAGCTTTTATTGCACTTGTCTTTTCGTTTTTTGCACAAGCTCAAAGCGAGCAATTGGCACAAAATTATTTTGACCGAGGCGAATTTGAAAAAGCGCAAATTAGCTATGAAGAATTGCTTAAAACACAGCCTAATAATTATATTTTTTTTCAAAAAACTATTGAATGTGACCAGCAATTGTTACAATATGACAAGGCAGAAAAAGCAATTCAAGAACGGTTTGAAAAATACAATTTGAGCAGTTTGCTTATAGAATTAGGTTACAATTATCAACTTCAAAAAAATACTGATAAGGCAAATAAATATTACAACCAAGCGTTAGATAAAATTCGTAAAAATGCAAACGAAGTTTATAATATAGCAGGTAATTTTGAGCGAAAAGCATTAATAGATTTTGCATTGCAAGCGTACCAAATCGCACTAGATTTAGAGCCAAAATTTAATTTTAATTTTCAAATGGCTTTGCTTTATGGTCAGAAAGGCAATACCGACATGATGATTGATAAATTTTTGACTGAATCATATAACAATCCTCAAACGCTCATGATGATTCAAAATCAGCTATCTCGTTTTATGGTTGACGATGCAAATCAAACTTTTATAGACTCACTACGAAAAGCTATTCTTATAAAAATTCAAAAAACTCAAGATGTCTTTTGGAATGCTTATTTAAGTTGGCTATTTGTACAACAAAAAGAATATTCCAAAGCTTTTGTGCAAGAAAAGGCAATTTATAAACGCAATCCAGAATCGTTTTCTAATATTGTTAACTTGGGACAACTTGCTATTGAGGAAAATGATGAAGAATCTGCTAAAGAAATATTAGGATTTGTCCTTGAAAACACAAAGGATCTCGATTTACAAATTCAATCGAATACCTATTTGACCGAATTAAAAATCAAAAATGCACAAGAAAAAGATTATCCAGCGATTAATACAGAATTAGATAATTTAATTAAGCAATTTGGCGTAAGTCCATACACGTTGGACTTGCTAAAACTAAAAGCACATTTTGTAACTTTCAATTTAAAAAATGCAGTAGAAGGAAAAACAATTTTGAAAAATGTTTTAGAAATGCCTTTAAAAGCAAATGAATCAGCCGAAATTAAAATGGAATTGGCTGATATTTTATTGTTTGAAGAAAAATTTAACCAAGCCTTATTGTATTATTCACAAATAGAAAACGACTCAAATAACAATCCAATTGGGCAAGAAGCCAGTTTAAAAATTGCTAAAACAAGTTATTATAAAACCGACTTTGTTTGGGCAGAACATCAATTGAAAGTTTTAAAATCGGCTTCTACACAACTTATTGCAAATGACGCTCTCGATTTGTTTTTGTTGTTAAACGATACAAAAGCCGAAGATTCCCTTCAAGTAGCCTTAAAGAAATTTGCAAAAGCTGATTTTTTGCTTTTTCAAGACAAAAAACAAGATGCACTTACTGCATTTCAAGCCATTTTAAAAGAACATAAAACCGAAGGTGCAATTCAGCCAGTGACACTTTTGAGAATAGGAAAAATTTATGAAAAACTAAACGATTTTACTCAAGCACTTAGCAATTACAAACAAATTATTGACAATTATAAAGAGGCAATTTATGTAGATGAAGCCGAATATTTTTCGGCTGAAATTTACAATAAACTCAATAATCCCGAGCTTGCAAAACCGCTTTATGAGGAAATTATAATGCATCATGAAGACAGTATTTATTTTGTAGAAGCTCAAAAAAAATACAGAAAACTTCGAGGTGATAAAGAAATTTAACAGTTCAATATTGTCATCCAGAGCGCAGTCGCAGGATTTTTAATCTTAATTTTATTTTAAATGATTCTTTACAATGTTACCATCAATATTCAGGAAAGTGTTCATGACCAATGGATAAATTGGATGCAAAACAAACACATAAACGATGTTTTAGCAACTGGAAAATTCAGTTCGGCCCGAATGGTAAAAGTTTTAGTTGAAGAGGAAATGGGCGGTGTAACTTATGCCATTCAATACACCACTGATAGTATGGAAACTTTGCAACAATATTATAACGAAGATGCACCAAAACTGCGAGAAGAAGGAAACCGACTTTTTGGCGACAAAATGTTAGCTTTTAGAACCGAGCTTGAAGTAATATCTGAATTTTTTCAAAACAACTGATTTTATTAAACGCATCATATCCTATGACAATAAACCTCAACTAAATTGTACCTACTTGGCAAATAGTTACTGAAATAAAATTTGAACAATAAAATGAGATTGCTTAATGTCTCGCAATGACTATGGAAAAAGTAAAAGCCAAAAAACATCTCGGACAGCATTTTTTAAAAGATGAAACTATTGCAAAACAGATAGCTGATAGTTTAAACCTCGAAGGGTATGATTCGGTTTTAGAAATTGGTCCAGGAATGGGAGTTTTGACCAAATATCTTTTAGAAAAACCTGTTACCACTTACGCCATAGAAATCGATCCCGAATCGGTTACTTATCTAAATGAAAATTTCCCTAAACTGAAAGATAAAATAATTTCTAAAGATTTTTTACGATTTAATATTAATGAAGTTTTCGAAGGGAAACAGTTTGCTATAATTGGTAATTTCCCTTATAACATTTCAACTCAAATAGTATTTAGAGCCTTGGAATATCGAAATCAAATTCCAGAATTTGCTGGAATGTTTCAAAAAGAAGTTGCCGAACGTATTTGCTCTAAAAAAGGGAGCAAAGTTTACGGAATATTATCTGTTTTAACTCAGGCTTTTTACGATACATCTTATTTATTTACTGTTGACGAAAATGTTTTTATACCGCCACCAAAAGTAAAATCGGGCGTTCTACGTTTGCGACGAAAGGAAAATTTTACACTTCCTTGTAATGAAAAAATGCTTTTTACCGTTGTAAAAATGGCATTTCAACAGCGTCGAAAAACAATGCGCAATAGTTTAAAATCGTTAAATTTGTCCGATAGTTTACGAGAAGATAGTATCTTTGATTTGCGTCCAGAGCAATTATCGGTCGAACAATTTATAGAACTTACTCAAAAAATAGAAGCCAATGCAGTTTAAAATCAGCAAAGAACTATTAGTTCAAATAGAGCAACTCATTCACGATAAAAACGATAAGGAATTAAAAGTTTTATTGAACGATTTGCACCATGCTGATATTGCCGAAATTTTTGATGAGTTAAACATTGACGAAGCTATTCATATTTTCAATATTCTAGATAGTGGAATAACGTCTGAAATTTTACTAGAACTGGAAGAAGATATTCGAGAAAAAATCCTCAAAGGTCTTTCTGCCAAAGAAATTGCCGAAGAGTTGGACGAAATGGATACCGATGATGCAGCCGACATTATTGGGGAACTTTCGCAAAGCAAAAAAGAAGAAGTTATATCAGAACTTGAAGATGTAGAACACGCTAAAGATATTGTCGATTTACTGCGCTATAATGAAGATGAAGCAGGCGGATTAATGGGGAAAGAACTTGTAAAAGTGAATGAAAACTGGAACGTATTGACTTGTGTTAAAGAGATGCGGCTTCAGGCTGAAAACGTTACCAGAGTACATTCGATATATGTTGTAGATGACGAAAATCGCCTCAAAGGAAGATTGTCTTTAAAAGATTTATTAATTACATCGACTAAAACTCAAATCAGCGAAGTTTATATAAAAAAAGTAGATTATGTAAAAGTCCACACACCAAATGTAGAAGTCGCCAGAATAATGCAAAAATATGACCTCGAGGCAATTCCTGTTGTAGACGATTTAGGACGACTTGTTGGTCGCGTAACCATTGATGACATTGTAGATGTTATTAAAGAAGAAGCCGATAAAGATTATCAAATGGCTGCAGGTATAACACAAGATGTTGAAGCTGGAGATACAGTTTTTGAGATGATAAAAGGACGTTTGCCTTGGCTTTTAATAGGAATGGTAATCGAAATTATTGCTTCGTTTGTGTTGAAAGGAAATCAATCGGCATATACTAAATTTTCAACGCTATTTATATTTGTTCCCTTACTTTCTGCTACCGCTGGAAATATTGGAGTTCAAGCATCAGCTATTGTGGTTCAAGGTTTAGCTAATGGGTCTTTAAAAGAATTTAGCAAAAATTACTTCAAAAAAGAGTTGCTGGTTGCTATGGTTTCTGGAACCATTATATCCTTGTTTTTACTTATTTTTCACTCCATTGTTTACCAACAATATTTGGTTGGATTTGCAATTTCAATCTCAATAATTGTTGTAATACTTTTTGCGGCGATGCTTGGAACTTTAGTGCCTTTATTTTTACATAAAAACAAAATTGACCCAGCGATTGCTACAGGACCATTTATTACCACAACCAATGACGTTTTTGGAATAATGATTTATTTTGCGATTGCACGATTGATATTGGGATACTAAAAATTTAGCAGATCTAAATAATGTCGATAAAATTTATTGTGGTCTACGAGAATAACTATAAACTCTTTAAGAAAAAGTGCGTGATTGAGTCCAAGCAATCGTCTATCGGTTCAAAGGAATAATTCAAATGAGACACAATTTTTTCATTTGATAATTTAATTTTGCTTTGAAGCGCTAACGCACTTTGCTTTGAAATTTTTCGTTTAGATCTGAAAATTGCAGTAAAAATCCAGTCTATGCGCCAAGCTATATTCAATATCCACGGTTTTGCATTTAAAGTTGGATTTTTGGCGCCTATTTTTTTTGAAATTGTAGCAATAATATCTTTGTACGTTCTGTTTTCGGAAACTAAAATAAAACGCTCACCATTGATAGGGGCTTTCATTAAAAGCATCATAATTTTTACTACATCATTAACAGAAACATATCCTGTAATTCCTTTAGTATAAAAAGGAAATCCTTTTTTAATTGCGATAAAAAAAGCACCACTTCCATTTTTCCAGTCAATAGCTGTAGCAGCAATACCAAAAATAACTGCGGGATTTACAATTACAACCGCTAATCCCTCTTGATGAGCTCGCCAAACTTCCATTTCAGCACCATATTTTGAAATTGCATAATCACTGTGTTGCTTTTCCGGATTCCATTCATTAGTTTCATTAATAATTTTTTGATCTGGAAAAGGTTCTCCCAAAGCTGCAATTGAACTTACATGACACAGTTTTTTTACTTTTTTGGCAATACAAAAATTTACAATATTGGCAGTGCCTTCAATATTTGTTTTTCGTAAAGCATCCTCATCATCTGGATCAAAAGATATTTTTGCAGCACAATGATATACAAAATCAATATTTTCAAAAGCATTTTCTAGTGAAGGTACATCGAGAATGTCTGCTTTAATCCAGTTGATTTTTGAAAAATGAATTAAACTATCTAATGTTGTAAAAAGAGATTTTGTCTTTTCGATATGATTTTCATTTCGATAAATAGCACAAATGGAATCCTCGTTTTTTGATAAATGAAGAAGCAAATGTGCACCAACTAATCCTGTTCCACCAGTAACTAAAATCATATTGTAAAGATAGCTTTTTTGATATAACACCACAAAAACCAAACGGTATTTAAAAAGAGACTGAAAACCTAAATTAGAAAATCTAAAATCTAAAAGGTATATTTGCACAAATTACATTTACATGAAAAATTTAGTAGCAGAATTGCATTGGCGCGGACTTGTTCACGATATTATGCCTGGAACAGAAGAGCAACTTTTAAAAGAAATGACTACGACTTATATTGGTTTTGATCCCACTAGCGATTCCTTACATATTGGCAGTTTAGTGCCTATTATTTTGTTGGTACATTTGGAAAAATTTGGTCATAAATCTGTTGCTTTAATTGGTGGTGCAACTGGAATGATAGGCGATCCGTCGGGAAAATCTGACGAACGAAATTTGCTGGATGAAGCTACCTTAGAAAAAAATGTGGCTGGAATTAAAACAGTTTTGAGTCGGTTTTTAAATTTTAATTCTACTGATGTAAATGCACCAATTTTAGTTAATAATTACGATTGGATGAAAGATTTTTCGTTTATAAATTTTGCTCGTGATGTTGGCAAACGAATAACAGTGAACTACATGATGGCAAAAGATTCAGTAAAAAAACGACTTGAAGCCGAAGGCGAAGGAATGAGTTTTACTGAGTTTACATATCAATTGATTCAAGGTTACGATTTTCATTATTTATACAAAACCCACAATTGCTTATTGCAAATGGGTGGTAGCGATCAGTGGGGAAATATTACTACTGGAACTGAACTAGTTAGAAGAATGAATGGCGAAGGTGCCAAAGCATTTGCTATGACTTGTCCTTTAATAACTAAAGCCGATGGAAGTAAATTTGGAAAAAGCGAAGGCGGAAATGTTTGGCTGACTACCGATAAAACTTCGGTTTATAAATTTTTTCAGTTTTGGTTAAACACAACCGATATTGATGCTGAAAAATATATTAAAATATTTACTTTTTTAGACCAAAACACAATCGAGACTTTAATAAAAGAGCAAAATGATTCACCACATTTAAGAATTTTACAACGTAAGCTTGCGAGTGAGGTAACCACTTTTGTTCATGGAAAAGATGCTTTAGAAAAAGCGATTGAAGCATCAAATATATTGTTTGGAAATGCATCTGAAAACGATTTGAAGCTACTTGATGAAGCTACTTTTCTAGAAGTTTTTGAAGGAGTTCCACAAGCATCAATTACCAGACAAGATATTGAAAATGGTGTAAATATAGTTGCTGTTTTAAACGAAAAATCGGGTTTTTTTAAATCAAACGGAGAAGCACGCAGAGCATTGAATGCAAATTCAGTTTCGGTAAATAAGGTAAAAGTTGTAGAAGATTTTATTTTATCTGATACAGATTTAATTAACAACAAATTTGTTTTGCTTCAAAGCGGAAAGAAAAACTATTTTATTTTGAAAGTCGACTAGTTTACACCACCATTAAATTACAACCTCGAATATCTGAATTATCAAAACGTCCCAATACTTCAAACGAATTATTGGGATATTTTTTTCCTAAATCTTGTGTTGATATAAACGAACATGAATTAATATTCGCTAAGTCAATAACATTTATGCCACCCGTTTTTCCTGGTTGCAAATAAGTTAGTGCATCTTCAGTATCCCGAATTAAAATAGTCATCCAGTTTGGACATTCAAAAATACCATTTCCAAGGGAATACGCTTGCGATAATAATTCCGTCATTCCATATTCTGAATGAATGCTGGAAACTCCAAATCCATTACAAAGTGATTGATGCAACTCTTCTCTAATAAGCTCTTTTCGTTTGCCTTTCATGCCGCCAGTTTCCATGATTATGGTGTTTTTTAACTGAAACTTTTGTTGTTCAATTAAATCTAATAAAGCATAAGTAACGCCAATTAAAAGAACATTTTTAACCGATGAATCTAATGCAATCAATTTCTCGATTAATTCATTATAATTATGTAGATAAAAGCCACTTTTATTATTATTTGATAATTCTATCAAATCTTTAACCATGTAAATTAACGATGATCCTTCACGTTCTAAATAAGTTGGTAATAATGCTAAAACTACAAAATCTTCAATGTTACCATAAAAACTTGCAAACGCTTTTCTATAGCTCTCTTGGTACAATGTAACATCGGTAACTAAATGTTTGCTTGTAATAATTCCGGTAGTACCACTACTGGTAAATGTTTCCCTAATTGGGTTAACATTGGAAACTACATCGTGAGTTTTAAAAAATTGTATTGGCAGAAAAGGAATCTGTTGTATGGATTTCACCTCTCTAACGTTAATTTTAAGCAACTCACAAAATTGATTGTAAACTAAGTTATTATCATATTGAAATCGAAACACTTTAAGTGCTATTTTTTCAAATTGCTTTTGAGATGAAATTGTAAATATATCTTCAGATGTAATCAATGTAATTTTTAACAAAAGTACTAAAAATAAAAAAGCTCCAACGCGAATTGAAGCTTTTCAAATATATTTTTAAAATGTTATTGAATAACAATTTTTCTTACTGCAGTATTTCCTTCTTCGGTAATTTTTACCAAATAAATTCCTGCATTTAAACCTGAAACATTTACTGATGATGTAGCTGTTTTAGTGTTTAAAACTTGTTTTCCAAGAACATCAAATATTACAATACTTTTTTCAGAATTAGAATCTGAAGTAATAAATAAAGTTCCATTTGAAACTGGGTTTGGATACACTTTCAAGCCAGTTATTGCATTATTTTGATTTACTGATAGCAACTGTGCTGTCGTAGTAGAAATTCTTAATTCGTCAACAATCATGGTAGGTGTAGTTCCTGCTGCATCTTGTCTAAAAATAAAACCACCTAAATCTGCTATTGGAGTTGTTTGTACCTGTGATAAAGTTGGGGGAGTTGCAGCATTAAATGTTGAAAGGTTTGGATTTATCCAAGCACTAATTGTGCTGTTTGAAAAATCATAACCCATTACTACAAAAATAACATCTCCCACGTTTCTAGTTGTAGTATCAAGATTTGTAGTTGTACTTGCTCCGTCTAGTCCAAATTGATAAGTAGTCGCACCTGTTTTGTTTAGAAATAATCTCGATTTATAGGCTTGTGTTGCAGATGTTAAAGAGGCAAAGTAAGTTGAGGCAGTAGCACCTGTTACATTAGTCATATCAGTTACATTCATTATAAATGATGCATAAATTGTACCTGTTGTGGTATCTGTATATGGGGTAAAGCAATCTATTCCTGCACCTGAGAATGTTTCAGAATTACCAGACGACGTAAACCCAGTATAATTTAAACTTCCAGCAGAAGCAATGATATTATCTCCTGAATTAATATTTTGCCAATTTTGAGAAGCACCTAATGAAGAACCAACAGCATATGGAAATGAATCAGCAAAAGGCAATGTGTTTACTATTTTGCAATCAGGTCCTGTTACTGTAAGACTATAAATACAAACACCTTTAGTTACGTTAAGTGTTACAGATGTCCCTTCAGTTATGTTAGACACTATAATATTTCCTGCTACAACTGTATTCGGATTATCACCACCTACAGAACCTGAAGTAGAAGTTACAGTGTAACCGCCACCACCAGCACCCGTGTAAGGAATTGTAGCTGTATAAGTATCAATAGCTGGAGTTACTGCGTCACAAGCAGTTGTTGGCGCGCCAAAAACAAAAGTACAAGCAGGATTAAAATTTATAACTTTAACGTCATCGATACGTATCTGACCTAATATAGCTCCTTCTGAAAATCGTAAAGATAATGTTGAAGATGAAGGTAAAATCCCACCAGGAATTGATACTAAAGCCCAAGATGCGCTTGTGTTGTTAGTAAATGGTATAGCAGTCCAAGTTGGCGTTGCTGTACTAGCATTAGTACTATATTCTACGACTACTTGTACAGTTGCAAAAAGTGCTGTTAAATAACCAAATGACATTTGAATGTTAGCAGACGTATACGCAGATGTGTTTATTCCATCTATTTGAAAATATTTACCAGCAGTAGCAGCTAGATAAACATTTCCGCCACCAGATGCACCAGAATATGTATTAGAGGCAGAAGTTGCTCTTACATCTCCCGAACCTGAATATACAATAGGTGTGCTATTTTGAAAAGTAGCCGGAGCAGTTCCTGTAGAATAAGCTGGAATTAAAGTAGTTCCAGTTGGAGTTCCCATGTTTTCTGAATAAATAGTTTGTCCGAAAGAAAAACTGGCTACAAATAAAAGTAGTAAAGAGTAAATTTTTTTCATGATTTAAATATAAAAATTAGTCCACAAATATACAGACTATTTTTAAATTTAAAAATTATCAAAGTAAATAAAAGGTTAAATTAATTGAATTACAACTATTTGACTATTAATTTTCTAGTTGCACTTGCCTCTTCTTCTTTAATTTGAATGATGTAAACTCCTGGAGAAAGATTTCCAATAGACAATTCTTTTGAGCTTACTATAACTTGTAATACTTTTTTTCCTAGCACATCAAAAATAGTAACTTCTTTATCTTCAGATGATTTTGAAGTTATATAAATTTTTCCGTTACTTACTGGATTCGGATAAAACCCGATTCCGTCGGTAGTTAAATCTTGATTTTTACTAGATTTATCCTGCTGTGAAAATACCGCAGAAGTGCTAAACATCAGAGAAAATATAATAATATAAAAGTAATTTTTTTTCATTTCAGTAGGTTTGGAATAACAAATATATAAACTTTATTTCAAATAGTATGCCAGATAACAAAAAAAATCCCTCAATACAAGGGATTTTTAAATATTTAAATATAAATTATATTATTTCTTGATTATTTTGAAAGAATTAGAGATTCCGCCTTGAATAACTTCAACAATATATATTCCTGAATTGATATTTGAACCAAACTCAAAATTATTAATATCTACATAACTAATACTTTTTGTTTCAATAGTTCTTCCAGTAATGTCATATAATGAAACTTTTACATCGTTTTCTGATGAAGATATAAAATTAATTTTGAAAGTTGTCGAAAAAGGATTTGGATAAATTTTAATGTTATTAGTTTCTCCAGAAACTGTTTGAGTGCTCAAAGTTAAATCTGGATCAGTAAAATCAGCACCAGTAGCTGCTATAGATCCTACTGCAGGACGATAATCTAAACCTGTATAAATTAAAGCACTTGATTCATTATAAGGATTTGTTAATATACCTGAGTTGGACGCAACCGTTGTATTGTTGTTAGAATTGTACCAAGTATTTACATCAAAACTAGCATTATTCCCCGAAGTGTTAACATAAACTGTTTTGGCAGTAGTTGTAATTCCTGCTAAAATATTATTTTTATATTTTAACGTGTTGTTTAATGCATTCGTTTCAGTGGTAACACCATCAATATGTAATCCTTGAAGAAAATCTAAAAATAATGTATTAAAAATTTTTAATTGCGTGTTTCTTCTCAATCGTGCTCCTCTTTTGTATCCTGAAGCTAAAGTGCCACCATTTGGTAGCGTTAGGCGATAAGTTGGTCCTATTAAGGTACAATTCGAAAAAACTGCTCCTGTAAAAGGTGTTGCAACAGAGCTTGTAGCATTGTTATCAGATTCAAATCCTTCTGAAGTAGAAACCGATGGATTATCAGAAATTTGAGGATCTCTAATTCCTAATCCAAACTGAACATAACCGCTATAACCGTTATCTGTATCAAAATCATCGTCTAAGCCTCGGTATGCAACAATGTGTGTACAGTTTACCGTTCCTCCAAACCATTCGAAAGAATCGTCATTTGCAAAAGATACCTGAACGTTATCTATTGTTGTTAATCGTCCAACAGCTCCAAAAGTTAAACCATTTATTTCTTGATTTGGAGCATAAATATAACCTCCAAATTCTATTCGAACGTATTTTAAAATACCCGAATTATCATCATCATTTGGAGTTGTTCCGCCACCAAATTCAGTATCAGCTGAGGCTGCAATTCCTTCAATATTATTAACACCATTGTTAATATTGTATGAGGCTTTTCCTAGTAATATAACTCCACCCCAATCACCCTTGTTTCTTGCGCCTGGAGCATTATCCGAAGTAAAAACTATTGGACTTGTAGCTGTACCAATTGCAATAACTTTCGATCCTTTGGTTACAAACAATCCAGCACCAACTGCTGTATGGTCAGCGCGAATTATAACACCTGCATCAATTGTGAGTGTCGAATTATTTTTTACATAAATTTGATTTCTCAAATAATATGTATTCCCTGTTGTCCAATGGGTGTCGGCTGTAATATTTGCTGTTACGTCAACATTTGGTGTTGGGTAAACTGCATTTTGTGGATCAAATTCAGTCCAGTCGTTTGTCCACATTGCTGAAGGAGCAGGTTCAAATGCACCACGATAAATAGTGGGTGTAATTTGTGCAAATCCTAAAAAAGAAGTAAAAGCTAGTAACAAGAATAGATAATTTTTTTTCATGATTGTGTGTTTTTAGTTACACAAAATTAAATATAACTCATTGAAATACAGATAATTAATTGTTGTCAAAAAGTTATCAAAAAGTTATCAAAAAGTCAATTTAGGGTTAAAATAAAATTATGTTAGAGTTAAGTGTTTACTTTAACATTATTTAAAAATTGTAAGTTACTGTAAACGATAATGTTTTTCCGTATTTAGTGATATATACTAAATCGTCAATGTCTTTAATAAATCCATTTCTGTTTTGAGAATCACCCGTAAAAATGTTATTCACTAGAGCATTAAATCCAGTTTTTCTTGTTGTTTCAACATCATAATTATTATAAAAAATTTGATTTTGTGCTAACAAATTTTGAATATTAAATTTGAACTCTAACTTATTTTTCAAAAAACTCTTGGCAATTTGCATGTCTAAAAAGGTTCTGCCTTTTTCCCATAATGCTGGAACAGATGCGCCTTGTGTTTGATTTGCTTGAATTGCTATTCTGTCACCAATTTTATTTATGTTAACCGATGCGGCCCAACCTTTTTCTGAATTTAAATATTGTAATCCACCATTAAAAACATATGGCGACTGACCTTGAAGTGGAATATCGGTTAGTTCTGTTGCTTGTAATAAGTTTGAAATATCAACTTTTGATTTTATGATTGCTAAATTTGTAAAAAAAGTAATATCGTCTAAAACTTTATTTTCTTTTCTACTAAAAACCGAACTTAACAAAGTACGATATTCTAATTCAATACCTTTATTGATAGCTCCTAAAGCATTATTGTATTTGTCAGAATTATTTGCTAATGCTTGTAACTCTATAGGATTTTTAAACTTTTTATAAAAAACTGACACTGAAAATAATTGTCCTTTTCCTGGAAAAATTTCATATCTAAAATCGGCATTTTGAACTGTAGCAATGGTTAGTTCAGGAGTTCCTTGAGTATTAAGTCTTCTTAATGCATCATAAAATAAAAATGGAGCTAGCTCTCTAAATTCGGGACGATTTAGAGTTTTAGAATAACTAAATCGAATATTCTGTTTTTTAGTAATTCCGATAATTAAATTAGCAGATGGCAAATAATCAACCTGCGAATTCCTAACATTGACAGGCACATTTGTATCTAGTTTAGAATCTAAACTTTGTGAATAATTTTCAACTCGAACACCCCAAACTAATCGGAATTTACCGAAAGTATTGTCTAACATCAAATAGGAAGCATCTAATTTTGAATTTGCTGTATATGAATCATTCTTTTTTGTACCATCAAATAACGTTAAACCACTTAAGCCTAGAGAAATAATTCCCATATTTTCTGGATTGAAAATATGAGCATCATCTTGAAATTGAATGCTAGATTGAAAAGTTCCCGTATTATAATTAGTTCCATTTACAATACCATTAAAAGTAATATATCCTACTTGGCGAGCATTAAAACTTCTATTTCGTCCTTGATTAAAGTAGCCTACTTTTAACTCTAATGATATTTTATCGGTAAACTTAAATTTTCTGCTAACATCAACCTTTGAACTGTAAATATTTTCTAAATTTTTAGATGAAAAAAATGATCCTGGAGCATCAGCGCCTGTACTATTAATCTGGAAAAAAGCTGCTGGTTGCGATGTTGTACCGTCTTCGAACTTTGTAAAATAATAGGTATTTCGTCTATCGTTAGGTGTACTTCTTATTACACTTCCGTAGGATCCAACCCAACTTATCTTTATTTTACTTTGACTAAGATAATGTTCGCCATTTAATTGTCCTGAATAAATTCTGTTACTTGTAAATAATCTAGCAGTAGTATGTGATTGAAGTGGTTCACTATCTTGATTTTCATTTGCTGATCTATCAAGTACATTATTATCACTATTTATACTATACAAATTTTTAAAATTGAACAAGTTATTTGCATTTACTTTTAACGAAAAGTTTGCCATAGCCCCAAAAAGTGTTTTCACAGAATATTCCTGATCGTTTTGATTTTTTACCAAGGCACCTTGAGTTTCATATTCATTTCTGTTTGTTTGTAAATAATTGTTTGTAATAGCGTTAGATACTGATGCAACAAATCCAAAATCGCTTCCGTCAACAAGTTTTGAGTGTCTACCTAGGTGTATTGAAAATTTGTATTTGGTAAAAATGATTTAGAATTTAAACTCCAATCAAAATTGTAAGCTTTTGCTAAATTACTAATTTGTATAATATTATTTTGATTAGAATTAGTTTGCAAGTCTTGAAATTGTTGTACTGTTGGGAAGGAACTCTGAAAACTTCTAGTACCATCATCAACACCAAGACAATCATATTTGCCCCCTTTTGAATAAAGCTGATTTTTTCCGGTAGTAACTGTATTATATCCACCGCCAACAGACAGTGATTGAAAATCTTTGTCGGCAACCGACTTTGTATTTATTTCGACTAAACCACCAGCAAATTCTCCAGGCAAATCGGGTGAAGCCGTTTTATAAATTACCAAATTGTCGACCATGTTTGCTGGAAAAATATCAAATGAAAATGCTTTTCTATCTGGTTCCTAACTTGGTAACGGACTTCCGTTTAAAAAAGTGGTGTTATACCTATCATTCAAACCTCTGATCACAATAAATTTGTTGTCCTGAATACTAGCACCACTTATTCTTTTTATAACATCAGATGTTGTCCTGTCTGGAGTTCGTTTTATGCTTTCAGCAGATATTCCGTCAGATACTCTAATACTATTTTTTTGCAATAATAGTAATGATTTAACTGATTCTGCTTTGGCTTTTGTTTTAGTAATAACCACCTCGTCTAAAACATTTTTACGTTCAACTAAAGAGACAGTCAAACTGGTTGTTTCATCTTTAACAACCTCAACATCAGTAATGATTTTAGTATCAAACGAAAAAGCTGAAAATTGAATGTCATATTTTCCTAAAGGTATATTTCTCAAAATAAAATTTCCTTCTGAATCAGAAATTGTTGAATAACTTTTACCTTTAACATTAATAGAAACTCCAGGAAACGGTTTGCCTGAGCCTTCCTCTAACACTTGTCCTTTAATATTAGATACTGCATTTTGTGAAAAAAGTTGGTGAGAAATCAATAATAAAAACAAAATATATTTGAATTTCATGAGTTTTAATGTTTGTTGAGATTACTCAAAATTTATTAGTGCAAAAGTATAGCACTACTCTTGTTCTAGTATTTTCTTAAAATCATTAAAATGTAAACTCAATGTTTTGGAAAATCATTTAAGATTAAATAATAGTTAAGATAATTTTAATCTTTATTGTGCAATCGAATTGCCTTATATTTACAATTGCAAATAGTAACTTAATTGTGCTTTATGAAAAAAAAAGAAATTAAAATTTTATTGGTTGACGACGAGCAAGATATCTTAGAAATTGTTGGCTATAACTTGGCTCAAGAAGGTTATAAAATTGTTACAGCTAGCAATGGAAAAGAAGCAATTGCAATTGCAAAAAAAGAACATCCTCATTTAATAATTATGGATGTAATGATGCCCGAAATGGATGGCATGGAAGCCTGCGAAAACATTCGAAAAATACCCGAATTAAAAAACACAATAATCACTTTTTTAACTGCTCGAAGTGAAGATTATTCACAAGTAGCAGGTTTCGATGCTGGAGCAGACGATTATATTCCAAAACCAATAAAACCTAAATTATTAGTAAGTAAGGTAAAAGCTTTGCTTCGCAGATTGAAAGAAGATACTCCTTCGTCAGAAAATTTAAATGTAGGTGGCATTATTATCAATCGAGAAGAGTATAAAATTATTATGGAAGATAGAGAAATTGTACTCCCACGAAAAGAATTTGAATTGTTTTATTTGTTAGCATCAAAACCCGGAAAAGTATTTAAACGGGAAGAAATACTCGATAAAGTGTGGGGAAACGAAGTAATAGTTGGTGGTAGAACCATCGATGTACACATTAGAAAACTTCGTGAAAAAATAGGCGAAGAACTTTTTAAAACCATCAAAGGTGTCGGCTATAAGTTTGAAGTGTAATAATTTAATACTATTATTATACCTTTAGTTTCTTAAAAGTTTATAAAGAAAAATGACTAATTTAAGTTTCAAAAAAACATATCGGTTTGCAGTAAAATCATCGCTTTACATTACGCTTTTTTCTACAAGTCTTGTTGGTGCATTACTGTTTGCTTTTTTTATATTCTCCTGGCAATTTTGCTTGCTATTTGCTCTAATAATTTTAATTTTTTCTTTTTTTGTCATACAATATCGTGTAGAACATTTTATTTACCGCAGGGTTAAAAAAATATACGACGATGTTTCACTTTTAGACTCTACAACATTGCGAAGCCAGCCTATTACTACAGATATGGCAACACTTACTCAAGAAGTTAAAAAATTTGCTACCGACAAAAAACTCGAAATCGAAACTTTAAAAGTAAGAGAAGAATATCGTCGAGAGTTTTTAGGCAACGTATCTCACGAATTAAAAACACCGCTTTTTACAGTTCAAGGATATTTATCTACATTACTTGATGGAGCGATGAGCGATAAAAATTTACGAAAAAAATATCTTGAACGAGCTGAGAAAGGAGTTGAAAGACTCATTTATATTGTTGAGGATTTAGATATGATTTCTAAACTCGAAATGGGTGATTTAAATTTAGAATATTCTTCGTTTAATATCATTGAATTAATTCAAAATGTTTTTGATTTGTTAGAAATGCAAGCAGATAAAAAAAACATTATTTTAATGTTTGACCGTAGGTATAGCAAACCTATTTATGTGAATGCCGACAAAGAGAAAATTGAACAAGTTGTCACAAATCTTACAATGAATTCTATCAAATATGGCAAAGAAAACGGTACAACAGAAGTCTCCGTAGATGATTTAATTGACAATAAAATTATAGTGCGAGTTCAAGATAACGGAGAAGGAATAGAAAAACAATACATTCCACGACTTTTTGAACGGTTTTTTAGAGTAGATAAAAGTGGCTCGCGAACAGAAGGTGGTAGTGGTTTAGGACTTTCTATTGTAAAACATATTATAGAAGGTCATGAGGAAAAAATATTCATAAAAAGTGAATTCGGTAAAGGTTCCGAATTTTCATTCACCCTCGAAAAGTCTAAATAATTCCAACCAATTTACATTATATTCCAAATTTGGTAATCCGCGGTAAAGTGGAACTGCCAATAAATCATCGATTGTGAATTTGTCTTGTTTTGCCATTGGAACTAATCCTTGTTTTTTTAATTTTTTTGCTAAATATTCTTGCTCAAATTGTCCCGGAGTTGGTATAAAAAAAGCTTTTTTTTCTAATTTAGATATATCCATAACCGTTGTATATCCCGATCGGCAGAGCACTAATTCACTTTCGTTAAACGTTTTTTCAAGTTGCTTCGTTTGCATATAATTATAAAACGTAATGTTTCCTTTTTGTTCTGTTTTTTGTTCTTGTTCCACTATACCCTTTATTAAAACTACTTTATCGTGATAATTTTTTAATTCTAAAATCAGTTTTTCTTCAAGCAAAGTTCTTTGTGGCTCGGGTCCTGAAAGTAAAACCATTAAATTATAAACTTGTGGAATCGGTTGTTTTTTTAACCTACTCAAAACGCCAATATATTTTATATTCAAATTTGTAGATAGTAAGTGTCCTAGTTTTCCAGTAAGATTTGGTATATCTTTTGTGTCGGGAACCCAACATTCCTTAAATTTTTTAATAAAATACTGATGTATTTTGCTCGAAATCCAAGTAGTTTTACCAGAGAGAACAGTCAATTGATGCGTGATAAAAACAGATGGGATTTTTTTGCTATACACGCCCAATCGGTTATCGGAAATTATCCCAGCCAAATTATATTGGGTAATCCATTTTTTAACAATTTTTTTTTCCTCATAAATTGCATTGATTGTTTTAGGACTGTTTTTAAATAATTTCCATTTAAAGTTTGATGCTTTCTTTGCATACTCAATGTGGTAGGAAGGCAATTCTAATACAGTCAAATTTGGAAATTCTTTTTTAAGTAAAACTAAAGCGTTTCCGTCAGAAGCAATAATGGGTGAAAAACCATGATCTATTAGCGCATTTATTATTGGGATACATCGTGTTGCATGACCTAATCCCCAGTTTAGTGGTGTTACTAAAATATTTTTCATGCCTTGTTAAATAATAAAATGGAATGTTAATTAACCCTGATAGTAGTGGAAATCTTTTTATAAAACTTTTTGGTTTTATAAAAAATTGCAACGAATAGCAGGAATTGCCTTTATAGATACAAACTGACCATTTGTTCCTAGAAATAAAAGTAAAGATAAGATAATAGTATGTAGTTTATATTTCCTTAGTTTTGCCAAAACATTAAATTTAGTCGTGGGAAGTAAAAATAAATTAATCCGATTTCGGGAAAACGAAACGTTTACTAACGTTTTTCAACCTACTCGGGAAGAAGTTGTAACCTCATTATTTACATTAAAAGGAAAATGGAATTCCGATTTTTTCAAAAATAATAATCCAATAATTGTAGAGCTGGGTTGTGGTAAAGGCGAATATACAGTAGGTTTAGCAGAACGAAACCCGAATTGCAACTACATTGGAATTGATGTAAAAGGAGCACGATTTTGGCGTGGTGCTAAAACTGCAGTCGAAAATAATATGCAAAATGTGGCTTTTGTAAGAACTCAAATTGAACTAATCGAAGATATTTTTGGTCTAAATGAAATTAGCGAAATTTGGATAACATTTCCAGATCCACAAATAAAATATAAACGAACAAAACATCGAATGACAAATTCAGAGTTTTTACAATTATATAAAAAAATACTAAAACCAAACGGGATTGTCAACCTTAAAACCGACAGCGAATTTATGCACGGTTACACTCTTGGATTGCTTCATGGGGAAGGTCACGAAGTTTTGTATGCAAACCACAATGTTTATAAAAATGAAGGTGCGCCAAAAGAAGTGACTGATTTTCAAACATTTTATGAAAAACAATATTTGGAAATTAACAAAGCAATTACGTACATTCGTTTTACAATAAAATAATCTATTTTTTTAAAGAAATAATTTTTTATCAAAGCATTATTAAATGTCTGTTTTGCAACCATTTCTTTTTGGGTTTTTAGCAGCTGTTGTGGGAGTTTTTCCTCCAGGTTTAATAAATATGACAGCTACCAAAATAAGTTTGACTGAAGGTAAAAAACAGGCTATGTTTTTTGTTCTTGGAGCTTTGACTATAATCTATTTTCAAACCTACATTTCAGTTATATTTGCTGAGTATATTGACTATCATAAAGAAGTCATGCTTGTTTTTAGAGAAATAGGACTTGCAGTTTTTACTGTTTTATCTTTCTATTTTTTAGTATTTGCAAAAAAAACTATCGTTCTAAAGTCTGGTGAATTAAGAGTTAAAAGCAAACGAAGTAGATTTTTTATGGGTACGATAATTGCTGCCATAAATTTTTTTCCAATTCCCTATTATGTATTAATTAGCATAACTTTAGCCTCATTTGGACTATTCACTTTTAATGCTTTTCCCATCTATAGTTTTGTTTTCGGGGTTGTTGCTGGATCATTTTTGATTTTCTACCTATATGTCGTTTTTTTTAATAAAATGAAATCTAAAACTGATTTTTTTGTAGCTAATATGAATAAAATTATTGGTACTATTACAGGTGTTGTAGCCCTTTTTACTCTTATTCATGTTGTAAAATATTATATAAATCAGTAATGTCAAATCAAGAAAATTCAAATTTCTTTGAACGTGTTTATGAAATTGTACGGCAAATTCCGTACGGAAAAGTAACCTCTTATGGTGCAATTGCCAAAGCTTTAGGAACTGCAAAATCAGCTCGAATGGTGGGTTGGGCTATGAATGCTTCTCATAATTTAGAAGATGTTCCAGCGCACAGAGTAGTAAACAGAAATGGATTATTGACTGGTAAAATGCATTTTGATGGTTCAAACTTGATGCAACAATTGCTAGAAAATGAAGGTGTAGAGGTCAAAAACAATCAAATAGTTAACTTTGATAAAGTATTTTGGACACCTAAAGTTTTTCATTAATTAGTAAATATAATTTTATAATTATTTTTATAAAATTTCTAACAAAACTTTATAATTTGTCTATATAAACTTTAAAAGCATTCCCATTAAAACCTGTAAACTTCTTAGTATATTTGCAATCTAAAATCAGTTTAAATAAAAATGACTGAAAATAGAAATTACAACAAATGAAATTAGACAGAAAAGAAATTCTAAAAGCACTCGAAACTATTACCATTGCTGGCGAAGGAAAAAATATGGTAGAAAGTGGCGCAGTAAAAAATGTTCTTATTTTTGGGGATGAGGTTACCGTTGATTTATTAATTTCTACTCCTGCAATGCATATAAAAAAACGTGCCGAAGACGATATTAAAAAATTAATTCACAATCAATTTTCTACTACCGCTACTGTAAAAGTTAATATTAAGGTCGAAGCAAAAGAAAATCCAAACGAGATTAAAGGCAAGCAAATTCCAGGAATAAAAAATATAATTGCAATTGCCTCAGGCAAAGGCGGTGTTGGAAAATCAACAGTTACTGCAAATTTAGCAGTGACTTTAGCCAAAATGGGGTTTTCGGTTGGGGTTCTCGATGCTGATATTTATGGTCCAAGTATGCCCATAATGTTTGACGTTGAAACCGAAAAGCCAATATCGATTACTGTTGATGGAAAATCAAAGATGAAACCCATTGAAAGTTATGAAGTAAAATTACTTTCGATAGGATTTTTTACAGCACCCAGTCAAGCTGTTATTTGGCGTGGACCAATGGCTTCCAAAGCTTTAAACCAAATGATTTTTGATGCCGATTGGGGAGAATTAGATTTTATGTTAATCGATTTGCCACCAGGAACTGGCGATATTCATCTTTCTATTATGCAATCGTTACCCATAACTGGAGCAGTAATTGTGAGCACGCCACAAGTTGTTGCCCTAGCCGATGCTAAAAAAGGAGTTTCGATGTTTTTATCTGATGCTATAAATGTTCCCGTTTTAGGAATTATCGAAAACATGGCGTATTTCACTCCAGAAGAATTGCCAAATAATAAATATTATATTTTTGGACAAGAAGGTGCAAAAAATTTAGCAAATGATTTAAATGTTCCTTTTCTTGGTGAAATCCCTTTAGTGCAAGGCATTCGTGAAGCTGGCGACTTTGGTCGTCCTGCTGCCTTACAAACAGGATCAATTGTAGAATCAGTGTATGAAAAAATTACAAGAAATGTGGTAGAGGAAACGGTAAAACGAAATGAAAATTTGGCACCAACCGAAGCTATAAAAATTACTACCATGGCTGGTTGTTCAGCAGTAAAAAAATAGACTTTTAGACCGTTAGATTATCAGATTTTAAAGAATCTAACAATCCGAAAAATCTTAAAATCTTAAAATCTAAATTATGACTCACGAAGAATTAACACTAAACATCGAAAAAGCGCTTGAAGAAATTCGCCCTTTTTTAAATTCAGATGGAGGAGACATCTCACTTGTTTCTATTGACGATGAAAAACATGTAAAAGTTCGTTTTGAAGGCGCTTGTACAGGTTGTAGCGTCAATCAAATGACGCTGAAAGCAGGAGTAGAAACGACTATAAAAAAATATGCGCCACAAATAGAAAGTGTGATAAATGTACTATAATTTATTTGGGCGTTACCGTGAAAAACGGTCGGGCTTTCACCTTTATCTTTTATTCCACTAGCGTTTCATAAAAGGATGACGGCTCAATCCCTAACGCATATTAAACCTATAAAAAGAAAAATTTTAATTGATTAGCATTTTTATTCTAAACCTTTTAACTTTTAAACTTTTAAACTTTTTTAAAAAATGATAGAAACCGATATCCTAATAATTGGTGCTGGACCAACAGGTCTTTTTACAGTTTTTGAAGCTGGATTATTAAAATTAAAATGTCATATAATCGATGCCTTACCGCAACCTGGTGGTCAATTATCTGAATTGTATCCTAAGAAACCCATATTTGATATTCCCGGATTTCCAGAAGTTTTGGCAGGAGATTTAGTAACCAACCTCATGGAACAAATAAAACAGTTTCAGCCTGGATTTACTTTAAACGAAAATGCCGAAACAATAGATAAACTTGAAGATGGAACTTTTATTGTGACTACTAATAAAGGTACAAAACACCATGCTAACGCGGTTGCAATTGCAGGTGGTTTAGGAAGTTTTGAACCCAGAAAACCTTTAATTGAAGACATTGAATTTTATGAAGATAAAGGCGTTGAATATTTTGTAAAAAACCCTGAATTATTTCGTGACAAAAAAATTGTAATTGCTGGTGGTGGTGATTCTGCGCTGGATTGGAGTATTTTTTTATCAAATGTTGCATCCGAGGTAACTTTAATTCATCGAAGAAACGAGTTTAGAGGTGCATTAGATTCGGTAGAAAAAGTTCAGGAATTAAAAGCTATTGGAAAAATACAATTAATTACTCCAGCAGAAGTAGTTGGCGTAAAAGGTGACGAAAAATTAGAATCTATAGACATTGAAGAAAATGGTGCCCACAGAACCATAAAAACAGATTATTTTATTCCGCTTTTTGGATTAACTCCTAAACTTGGTGCTATAGCAAATTGGGGGTTGGAAATTGAAAAAAATGCTATAAAAGTTAATAATTCGTTGGATTATCAAACTAATATTGAGGGAATTTATGGCATTGGCGATGTCAATACTTATCCTGGGAAATTAAAGTTAATTCTGTGTGGGTTTCACGAAGCAACATTAATGTGCCAAAGTGTGTATCAACGAATGAATCCTGGCAAAAAATACGTGCTAAAATATACCACAGTTTCGGGTGTGGATGGTTTTGATGGCACCAGAAAAGAATCTGAAAAAGCCGTTGTAAAATCAATCTATTAATGCCA
>JACMPO010000124.1 GCA_014377455.1 Flavobacterium sp. | reverse complement strand
TCGGGAATAGAATTAGCGTTAAAAGTTTCTTCATTATTGCCAAAGAAACCCAAGGTACAAATTTTTAAAAATTACGGAACAGCGATGTTTTGTTATGAAGGTATTGATATAGAGTTTGTTGGTGCTCGAAAAGAATCTTACAGTCACGAAAGTCGAAATCCAATTGTGGAAAACGGTACGCTCGAAGATGATCAAAACCGCAGAGATTTTACCATAAATGCTTTAGCTTTTTCATTAAATTCTAAAGATTTTGGCGAGTTAGTAGATCCTTTTAATGGAATTGAAGATTTAAGTAATAAAATTATAAAAACTCCATTAAATCCTGATATTACGTTTTCTGACGATCCATTACGAATGATGCGAGCCATACGATTTGCATCGCAATTAGTGTTTGAAATAGAACTTAATTCATTTATTTCGATAAAAAATAATTGTCATAGAATAAAAATAATTTCAGGGGAACGCATCGTCGAAGAATTAAATAAAATTTTAAGTACAAGTAAGCCTTCAACAGGATTTTTATTATTGTATAAATCGGGATTGTTAGATTTGATTTTGCCTGAATTGACTGCCTTAAATAATGTTGAAGAGATAGAAGGACACACGCATAAAAATAATTTTTATCATACGCTCGAAGTGGTCGATAATATTTGTAAAAATACAGATGACGTTTGGTTGCGTTGGGCAGCTTTATTTCATGATATAGGGAAAGCACCAACTAAGAAATTTACAAAAAAGCAAGGTTGGACTTTTCATGGACATGAATTTTTAGGTGGTAAAATGACTAAAAAAATTTTTGAACGACTCCACATGCCAATGAATCACAAAATGAAGTTTGTTCAAAAAATGGTAGTTATGAGTTCGCGTCCTATAATTTTAGCTGACGAAATAGTTACTGATTCTGCTGTGCGAAGATTAGTGTTTGATGCAGGTGAAGATGTCGAAAATTTAATGACTTTGTGCCAAGCAGATATCACAACTAAAAACCCTTTGAAATTCAAAAAATATCATAATAATTTTGATTTAGTTCGAAAAAAAATAGTTGAAGTTGAAGAAAAAGATTCTATAAGAAATTTTCAACCACCCATTACAGGGGAAGAAATAATGAAATTATTTAATTTAAAACCATCACGAGAAATAGGAGTTTTAAAAGAAGCGGTGAAAGAAGCAATTCTGGAAGGAGAAATCCCTAATGATTATCAAGCTGCTTACAATTTTGTATTGAATCGTGCTTCAAAAATGGGTTTAAAAAAAGTAAATTAATAAATCAATAGTTTAAAATGCCGGTAAATCAGAATTTAATTAATAAAGGAATAAAATATTTATTTATAGCTTTACCACAAATGTTTATTGGACCAGCAGTGATGTACAATGCATTCATGAATAAACAAACTAATTGGCATTATCTGGTATTATTTATCGGTATTGGATTGTGTTTAAGTGGTGTTTATTTTGCTTTTCAAGGAATAAATACCATAGTAAAAGGACTTTTTAATGATGAAAAATGACATTAAACTTTCAATAAATTTTATTTAAAATCATGAAAAAAAATATTTTAATTGTGTGTTTTATGAGCTTGATTATTTCGTCTTGCTATAATCTAGAAAGAAATTGTAGCGATTTTAAAACTGGAAAATTTGAATTTTCTCAGGATATTAGCGGAATTAAACAAACTACAACTTTTGTAAGAACCAATAAATATCAAATTGAAACTTACAACGGAAAAACAGATACAGCTTCAGTACGATGGGTTAGTGATTGCGAATTTATTCTCGAAAAATTACATCCAAAGTCCATGCAAGATAAAAAAGCAATTTCGATGAAAATACTATCAACTAAAGATAAAACCTATACTTTTGAATATTCTTTTGTAAACGACGAAAAAAAACAAACAGGAATTGTAACAAAATTAGATTAATTCTCGTTTAACAAACTTTAATACATAACGCCACATATTTTCAAATGGAAATTCTATCAAATCCTAACGCTTGGCTTGCATTATTAACTTTAACTTTTTTAGAAATTATTTTAGGAATTGATAACATCGTGTTTCTTTCTATAGTTTCTGGAAAACTCGACCAAAACCAACAACCAAAAGCGCGTAGAATAGGATTATTACTGGCAATGGCTTTCAGGATTGTATTATTATTTGGAATAAGTTGGGTTTTAAGTTTGCAAAAAAGTATTATCGATATAAAATGGGATTTTTTTGAAGCCCATATCACAGGTCAAAGTTTAATAATTTTTGGAGGTGGTTTGTTTTTACTTTACAAATCAGTATCTGAAATTCATCACAAAATGGAAGGCGAGGAGGAAAGTTCTAAAGCAAAATCAACTTCAAGTTTAACTAATGCAATTATTCAAATTGCGGTTTTAAATTTAGTTTTCTCGTTCGATAGTATTTTAACTGCAGTAGGAATGATAAGTATGAAAAGCACCGCAGAAGGTGGTTTTGGACCAGCAGGCGCCATCGAAATAATGATTGCAGCGGTAGTAATTTCGATATTAATTATGATGGTATTCGCAGGACCAGTTTCAAAATTTGTCAATAATCATCCTACCATACAAATTTTGGGTTTATCATTTTTAATTTTGATTGGTGTAATGCTTCTAGCGGAAGGCTCCCATTTGGCTCACTTTCGTTTTGGTAATGATACTGAGGTAACTAGTATTCCAAAAGGATATTTATATTTTTCAATTTTCTTTTCTCTTTTTGTGGAATTTCTTAACATCAGAATGCGCAAAAAAAATAAGGCTCTGCATCTTAAAAACAACAAAATTTTAGATAAAAATCTGGAAGACAAGGATGTTTTCAACTAAACATAAACTTTTTATCAATTATTTTTATTTAGAATTTCAATTCATTATAGTCTAGAAAAATGTCAAAAAAATTTTAAAAAGTTAAACAAGAATTAAAAAACTTAAATTACTACAATAATATTTTTACTTCTACTGTCAATATCTTATTTTTGCAATCCAACTGTAAAGAAAGCAATCTTGTGTGAGTAAACAATTTTGTAAATTTATTACAATAATTTAACAATAACATAGTAGCAATCAAGCAACAATGAAAGAAATTACAAAAGAAGTTTATCTAAACTGGTACGAATGTATGCAGTTCTGGAGAAAGTTTGAAGATAAATTAGCAGCAGTTTACATCCAGCAGAAAGTTAGAGGATTTTTACACTTGTACAATGGTCAAGAAGCCGTTTTAGCCGGAGCACTTCATGCAATGGATTTATCTAAAGATAAAATGATTACAGCTTACAGAAATCACGTACAACCAATAGGAATGGGTGTTGATCCTAAAAAAGTAATGGCTGAACTTTATGGAAAAGTAACTGGAACATCCAAGGGAATGGGTGGATCAATGCATATTTTTTCTAAAGAGCATGGTTTTTTTGGTGGACATGGAATTGTAGGTGCTCAAATTCCAGTTGGTGCTGGTATGGCTTTTGCCGATAAATATTTCAATACTGGTGGCGTAACGCTTACCTATTTTGGTGATGGTGCAGCGCGTCAAGGTTCACTGCATGAAGCTTTTAATATGGCTATGTTATGGAAATTACCAGTAGTTTTTATTTGCGAAAATAACGGATATGCCATGGGAACTTCGGTGGAACGAACTGCAAATCATACCGATATTTGGAAGTTAGGTTTAGGTTATGAAATGCCTTGTGGTCCTGTAGATGGTATGAATCCTGTTAAAGTTGCAGAGGCAATGACCGAAGCAATTGACAGAGCAAGACGTGGCGACGGACCAACATTTTTAGAAATGAAAACGTATCGGTACAGAGGACACTCTATGTCTGACGCACAGTTATATAGAACTAAAGATGAGGTTGAAGAATACAGAAAAATAGATCCTATAACCCAGGTTTTAGATGTTATTAAAGAAAAGAAATACGCTACCGACGAAGAAATTCAGGTCATCGATGGTAGAGTGAAAGCTTTAGTAGATGAGTGTGAAAAATTTGCCGAAGAATCTCCTTTTCCAGAGCCACAACAATTATATGATGTGGTTTATGAGCAAGAAAATTATCCATTTATTTCCCACAAAATATAACCATGGCAACAGTAATAAACATGCCTCGCTTAAGCGATACAATGACCGAAGGAACAGTTGCAACGTGGCTTAAAAAAGTTGGTGACATAATTAAAGAAGGTGATATTTTAGCAGAAATTGAAACGGATAAAGCTACAATGGAATTTGAGTCTTTTAATTCTGGAGTATTGTTATACATCGGAATTGAGCAAGGAAACACAGCTCCAGTAGATTCTTTGTTAGCCATAATTGGTACTGAAGGTGAAGATATTACGGCACTAATTTCTGGAGGAGATACTGCGACATCAAAATCGGAAGCTGTAGCAACCGATGAAGCCAAAAAAGTAGATGAAAAAGTACCATCTGCAAACACTGTTGCTGATTCTAAAACTGATGAACCAAAAAACGTTTCTTCAAATGCATTACCAGCTGGAGTAATTGTTGTTACTATGCCAAGACTAAGTGATACAATGACAACTGGAACAGTTGCAACATGGTTAAAAAAAGTGGGAGATACAGTAAAAGAAGGTGATATTTTAGCAGAAATAGAAACTGACAAAGCAACGATGGAATTTGAATCCTTTAATGCTGGAACTTTATTATTTATCGGAATTAACGAAGGCGAATCAGCACCTGTAGACAGCATTTTAGCAATAATTGGACCAGCAGGAACAGATGTTTCAGGAGTAGCAGCAAATTTTTCTAATGATGGTAATGCAGTAGTTTCTGATTCAAAAGAAACAGAAAGCAAACCAGATACAAGTGAAAAGGTAGAATTAAAATCTGAAGAACAAGCTGTTTCTACAGATGCTAATTCAAGAATTTTTGCATCTCCTTTAGCAAAGCAAATTGCAAAAGAAAAAGGAATTAATATTTCGCAAGTAAAAGGCTCTGGTGAAAATGGGAGAATTGTAAAAAGTGATGTTGAAAAATTTACATCTGTTCCTCAGAGTGATGTCATCCCAAGTGCAGTAGAAGGAATTCAAAAATCTGAAAGCCCGGTTAAACCATTTGTGCCTGCGGGAGAACAATTTTCGGAGCAAATTAAAAACTCACAAATGCGAAAAATTATCGCAAAACGATTGTCAGAATCTGTGTTTACTGCTCCACACTTTTATTTAACTATTGAAGTTGCCATGGACGAAGCCATGAAATCTCGTGCCACAATTAATACTATTCCTGACACTAAAATTTCATTTAATGATATGGTAATAAAAGCTTGTGCTATGGCTTTAAAGAAACACCCGCAAGTAAATTCACAATGGAGTGAAGACGCCATTACAATAAATCATCATGTAAATGTAGGTGTTGCTGTAGCAGTTGAAGACGGTTTAGTGGTTCCAGTTTTAAAATTTACAGACCAAATGAGCTTATCTCAAATAGGAGCAAGTGTGAAAGATTTAGCTGGTCGAGCCAGAATCAAAAAATTACAACCAAACGAAATGGAAGGCAGTACTTTTACAGTTTCTAACTTAGGTATGTTTGGTATTACAGAATTTACGTCGATAATTAATCAACCTAATGCTGCAATTTTATCGGTTGGTGCGATTGTAGAAAAACCAGTGGTTAGAAATTCTGAAATTGTAGTTGGAAATACAATGAAAGTGACGTTAGCTTGCGATCACAGAACTGTTGATGGTGCAACAGGTGCTCAGTTTTTACAAACTTTACGAACTTTTCTCGAAAATCCCGTTACAATGTTAGCCTAAGCAATTTATTAAAAATATAAAAAAACTACAAATTCTAAATGTTGAATTTGTAGTTTTTTATTTTTAACGAATCACTCTTTTCTTGAAACCTTAATCGTATAGTTATAATTTAACTAATTAATTTTGCTACTAGAAATGCAGCACTTGCAGCTAACAAGCCAATAAAAGTAACTTTTAATGCTCCTTTTATAGGTGGTTGACCTGTCATTTTACTTTTGAAATATCCAAATATAAAAAGACATAAAGTTGTTAAAATAGCAGATAGAATTAATCCGTCCTGAGGATGATTTGTAAAGAAGTAAGCTGATAATGGTAATAATCCTCCAACAAAATAAGCAATACCAATGGTCAATGCGCTATTTCGTGCTCTGTTAACATTTGGTTTTTCAAGTCCAAGTTCATATTTCATCATAAAATCAACCCATTTATTTTTATCTTTTGCAATTTGATTAGCTAATAAAGTTTGACCCGCATCATCGACTCCATAACTGGCAAAAATTTCTTTAACTTCATCAATTTCTTTTTGATAAAAATGATCTACCTCATAATATTCTTTTTCAAGTTCACTTTGATAATGTTCTTGCTCAGTTTTACCTGCCAAATATCCTCCCAATCCCATTGCAATACACCCAGCAACTATTTCAGCAATTCCTGCTGTAATAACTATCGAATTACTATCAACAGCGCCGCTCAAACCTGCTGCGAGTGCAAACGGAACCGTTAATCCGTCTGACATTCCTATAACAATATCAGAAATAAATTCTGAACTCGTTAAGTGATTTTCTTTGTGTAAATTACTCATCTGATTTGTTTTTTAACTTCATTAATAAAGTATAAGCACCTTTAGTTACAATTTTTGTTCCTTCAAAATTTGAAGCATTGCTAATTTCAATAAAACCGTTTTCATGGTTTCCAGTTTTTACTTCTCTCATTAAAAAATTATTTTTGTCTTTAGCTATAAATAAATAATTTTTGCCTTCAAAATCAACAATTGACTCTTGTGGTAATGTAAATGATGCATTATTTTTAATTTCAATTTCAGCATTCATATACATTCCTGGCAACAAATTTTTATTGTATTTTTCAAAATGACAATGCACGTCAGCTGTGTGTTCTTCAGATAAATCTTTGCTAATTAATAAAATTTTACATTCATATTTATTGTTAATTTCATTATTGGTATAAGCCAATAATTTTTGCCCAATAGATAAATGAGTCACGTCTTTTTCAAAAATTTTTAAATTTAGATGAATGTCAGATGGATTGATTAGTTCAAACAAAACATCAGATGGATTTACATATTTTCCAATATTTACATTCACTTTTGAAACAAATCCATCAATTGGTGCATAAATATTCACACTTTTCGAAATGGATCCTTCACTCAATTGATTTGGATTGATATTTATCAATCGCAATTTCTCGGCAAGAGATCGTAAAGTTATTCGCAATGTTTTATAATCGGCTTCAGCTTGTTGATATACTTTATCGCTACTAGCTTGACTATTGTTCAACTCTTTTTGACGAATATATTCATCAGATGCAAAGTTTAGTTTTGCTTTCGTAATTAAATAGTCTTGTTGCAACTGTATGTACTGTTGGTCTTCCATGACTGCTATAATTTCACCTCTCGAAAAATGCAATCCAGGCAAGAGTTTTGTAGATTTTAAATAACCGCCAAGTGGCATGGATACCGAGACCATATTCTGTGGTGGCACATCAATTTTTCCATTCACTTTTAGTGTTGATGCAATGCTCCGTTTCTCTAATTGGCCAGTTTCAATAGCGGCATTTTTGAGTTGTTCATTTGTTAAAACAAGGGAGTTTTCATTTTTTGTAGATGTTTTTTCAACTTCCTTGTTTTTCGAATTACACGAAACAATTAAAAAAGTGACGAGTATTATTTTTATTAGATTTCTCATTTCGATTGTAGATAATTTAATTCGATTATAGTTTGATTATAAGCTAAAATAGCCTCGATATAATTGCTTTTTATCGCAATACTTTGATTAATTAAAAGTGTCCATTCTAAATAATTGATGGCTCCATTCATAAACTGTCTGTTTGCAGTTTCTTCAATTACTTTAATGTTTGACAATCCTGTTTTTTCAAAATAATCTATTTTATCTAATTGATTTTTATATTGAGCATACAATGATTTGTACAAATTTTTAAGTACTTTTTTCTGATTTTCATAGTCGTTTTGAGCTATCGATTCCCCAATTTTAGAGGCTTTAATTTTAGCTTTTTGCGAACCTCCAAACAAAGGAATTCCCAATCCTAACTGTCCTGAATGAAACCGATTTGATTTGTCATAAACTTGGTTATCTGCGCCAGTGCCAATAAACGAATTATTATTGTAACCTATTGTGAAACTTGGTAAAAGCTTGGATTGTTCCAGTTTGGTGTTGGCTTCCGAAATTTTCTTGTATTGCGCTACCAGCTTTACATTTGGATGATAATCAAACGAAGTGCTATCAATAGTTTTAGTGAATTCAAGCTTTTCAGGTTTTGCATCTAACACGCTGTTTCTATCGTCGTTTAATAGTAATTTAAACTGACTCATCGCTATTTCTTTATCTTGTTTCAGTTGCAATAACTGCATTTGGATGCTTCCCCTTTGAGTTTGAGCCGTAGTTTTTTCAAGCAAATTACTTTCTCCTTTTTTAAATCGAAGTTCCGATTTATTTAAAAAAGCTTCAAAAATAGAATCACTTCGTTGCAACAATTGTTCTTTTTTATTCAGATAAACTATCGAATAAAAATTTTGAAATACAGCTCTTTTAAGTTCTGCTTCTTTTAATGAAACGCTTAAAACCGAAGCTTTCCACTCTTCAGTAAACAACTTTTTTTGATTGGAATAAACCGTTGGGAAATTTAAAGTTTGTGATATACCAACTTTAGAATCATTATAATAGCTGTTTATCTGACCATAATCTCCCGAAATTAAAACAGGAGCAATAGTAGTCGACGATTTAATAAGTTGTTTTTGATAATCCGATTTTAATCGTTCACTTTTTAAATTTGAATTATTTTTTATCGCAATTTCTATTGCCTTATCCAATGTGAGTTTGGTTTGCGAATGAGCCGTATTAAAAACAATACTAAACAGAATCACAAGTGCCGAAACATTGACTTTTGACTTTTTTATTTTAATCCCTCTCTCAAATTGTATATACAAAATAGGCAATACATAAAGCGTTAAGAAAGTTGCAATTAGCAATCCACCTATAACTACAGTTGCCAGCGGACGTTGCACTTCAGCACCAGCACCATTGCTTAAAGCCATTGGCAAAAACCCTAATGATGCTACAAAAGCAGTCATCAATACGGGACGCAATCGTAGTTTTGTTCCTGTCATAACTATTTGTTTTAAATCGGTTAATCCATCATTTTTTAATCTATTAAATTCTGAAATCAATACAATACCATTCAATACCGCAACACCAAAAAGCGCGATAAAACCTACACCAGCACTAATACTAAAAGGCATTCCACGAAGTGCCAAGAAGAAAATTCCTCCAATTGCCGAAAGCGGAATGGCAGTGTAAATCAATAATCCTTGTTTAACTGAGTTAAATGCAAAAAACAACAAGATGAATATTAAAAATAAAGAAACAGGAACAGCAATAAACAAACGTTGCTTGGCTTTATTCAAATTTTCAAAAGCGCCACCATAAGTGACATAGTAACCTGCCGGAAATTTTATTTGCTGTTCCACTTTTTGTTGCAACTCGGTTACAATACTTTGCACATCTCTGTTTTTAACATTAAATCCTACCACAATACGGCGTTTAGCATCTTCTCGCTGAATTTGATTAGGACCATCTTTTATACTAACTTTTGCGAGTTGCGACAACGGGATTTGTGTACCTTGAGGCGAAGGAATTAGCAAATTCTGAATGTCTTCAATGTCTTTTCGTTGCAAAGTGTTCAGCCGTACCACAAGGTCAAAACGCTTTTCACCCTCAAAAACTAAACCCGTACTTTGTCCAGCAAAAGCAGTGTTAATTACCTTATTAATATCAGAAATATTCATATTATACTGTGCAATAATCGCTCTATTGTACTCTATTATTACTTGTGGCATTCCAGTTACAGGTTCTATAAATAAATTTTGAGAACCTTCAACTTTCGAGATTACTTTCCCCAGTTTATTGGCATATAAAGCTAACGTATCTAGGTTTTCACCAAATATTTTACAAACCACATCTTGGCGAGCACCAGTCATCAACTCATTAAATCGCATTTGAACTGGATACTGAAATCCAGCCGTAATTCCAGGAACATCTTCCAGAGCTTTACTCATTTTTTCAGATAATTCATTAAATGTGGTAGCCGAAGTCCACTCTGATTTATCTTTCAAAATAACCATCATGTCGCTGGCATCCATCGGCATAGGATCGGTAGGAACCTCGCCACTGCCTATTTTGGTTACCACCATTTTAACTTCAGGAAACTTTGTTTTTAAAATATGTGCCGCTTTTTGGGTACTTTCTATCGTAGTTTTCAAATTACTCCCAGTCAAAACTCTCGTATCTACAGCAAAATCGCCTTCTTCCAGCGCAGGAATAAATTCTCCGCCTAAAAATGAAAGAAGTATAACTGCCAATACAAACATTCCCGCCACAGTACCTATCACAATTTTTGGAATTCCCAAAATCCGTTCTAATGTCCGTTGATATGCCTCTTCTATTTTTGCCATTAATCTGTCAGAAAAATTGGGTTCGTGCGATACTTTTTTGCTTAAAAACACAGCACTCATCATCGGGATATAAGTCAGCGATAAGATAAAAGCACCTAGTAAAGCAAAGGCTACCGTTTGTGCCATGGGCTTAAACATTTTTCCTTCTATTCCCTGTAAAGTAAAAATTGGTAAGTAAACAATTAAAATAATAATCTGACCAAAAACCGCACTATTCATCATTTTCGATGCCGATGTTTGTACCTCTTCATCCATTTCTTTCGAGCTCAACGATATAGTTTCTGTAGGGTCATTTGCTTCAGCAAAGTGCTCATTTTGCAATGCCAATCGCTTATTCCGACTCGCCAAACTGTGCATCACAGCTTCTACAATAATAACGGCACCATCAACTATTAACCCAAAATCAAGTGCACCCAAACTCATCAAATTTCCACTAACACCAAAAGTGTTCATCAGTATTATGGCAAAAAGCATTGCTAACGGAATCACAGATGCAACCAGTAATCCAGCGCGAAAATTCCCTAAAAACAAAACCAAAACAAAAATTACAATCAGTGCACCTTCCATTAAGTTTCGTTCCACCGTCCCAATAGCATTATTTACCATTTTCGATCGGTCTAAAAACGGTTCTATCACTACGCCTTCGGGCAATGTTTTCTGAATTTGTGCAACTCTATCTTTCACATTTTTAATCACATCACTACTGTTTGCTCCTTTCAGCATCATCACTACAGCACCAGATACTTCACCTTTATCATTATAGCACATCGCGCCGTATCGTGTGGCAAATCCTGTTTTTACTTCAGCAACATCTCTTATAAATAAAGGACTTCCCGAAGTTCTAAGTGAGATATTCCCAATGTCTTCTACACTTCCTATAAGTCCTTCACTTCGTATAAATAGTGCCGTAGCACCTTTTTCGATATAAGCGCCGCCCGTATTCTGATTATTTTTTTCTACAGCATTAAAAACATCGTTTATCGATATGCCATACGATTGCAATTTGTTCGGATTAATAGCAATTTCATATTGTTTCAACTTCCCACCAAAACTGCTCACTTCAGCAACGCCTTGCACTCCCAGAAGTTGTCGGCGTACAATCCAGTCCTGAATAGTCCGCAAATCGGTCTCATTATATTTTGTTTCATAACCCTCCTTAGGGCGCACCACATATTGGTATATCTCGCCAAGTCCAGTCGAAACAGGTCCTAATTCTGGTGTCCCAATGCCTTGCGGAATCTGACTTTGCACCTTTTGCAACCGTTCAGCTACTTGTTGGCGTGCCCAGTAAATATCGGTATCATCGTCAAAAACTATGGTTACAAGCGATAATCCAAAGCGCGAAAAACTTCTAATTTCCTTCATCCCAGAGATGTTAGAATTAGCTTGCTCTACAGGAAAAGTAACTAATCGCTCAATATCAGTAGCCCCAAACGATGGAGCAATAGTAATCACCTGAACCTGATTGTTAGTAATATCAGGCACAGCATCTATGGGCAATTGAGTCGTTTCATAAATGCCGTAACCCAGCAAACCAAACGTAAACAAAGCAATAATCAGCTTATTCTGAATAGAAAAAGCTATAATTTTATTTAGCATAATGTAAAATGTATAAATCTAATTGATAATTAAATACAATAATTTCCAAACGATAAATCGATCAAAAATACTAAGATGTTTAAATTAACAAATTTTGGGCGGTTGCCAAATAGATTTTAAAGGCGAAGGACAAATCAAAAAACGATAGTAATTAACCTCTTTTCTTGAAGATTCAATTACTAAATTAGAAGTAAAAACATACAATTCGGGCAACGTCACAATCACAGGATTTGCACTACAGCAAAGCGAATGCGATTTAAAAGGAAGTTTCATGTCCTTATCTTTATCCCCATCATGATCATCAGCTTGCGAATAATGCATGTGCAAAAATTCAAAAAAAGTCAAACTAGAATTTTCCAATTGATGCTCATTATAATGTTCAACCAAAGCAGGCAACTTCAATAACTGATTGAGTTCCGTCGTACTCATCAGATACAGTACCAACAACGCTATAGCTAAATATTTTTTCACAATGCAAAATTAAACAAAAATGTAGGAAACATTTTGTTATTAACTCAATTTAGAATCGATATACACGCTATTTCAAACTATTAATCCTTATAAATCCCTTAATCTATAAATTTTACCAATACGCAACCTAAATAAATTGAAGCAAAAATTTAAATATTTTAGTACTACTTTAATTTTTTTCAATAAAATTTTGTATTTTTGATACAATAATTTAAATTTATTCAATAGTAATTTACTTTTATTCAATAGTAATTTAGTTTTATTCAATAGTAATTTACTTTTATTGAATAGTAATTTAGTTTTATTAAATAGTAATTTACTTTTATTAAATAGTAATTTAATTTTATTGAATAGTAATTTACTTTTATTGAATAGTAATTTACTTTTATTAAATAGTAATTTACTTTTATTAAATAGTAATTTACTTTTATTGAATAGTAAGTTAATCTTATTGAATAGTAATCTAATTTTTTAATATTATAAAGATGTTAACACTCAATCCAAATCCCATTTTTAGAGCTCGAGGAATCACTAAGCCCTATACATTTTTAGTCAAATCAGGATTCACTCCTCATGCGGCAAACATAATTATCAATAGCAACACCCGAGTTTTGCGCCTAGATCACATCGAGTTATTATGCACAGTCCTCAACTGCGAACCAAATGATATAGTTAAATTTATACCAAACAAAGGTCAAAATTATCCCGATAATCATCCGCTAATGAAGCTAAAACAGGATGATATTAACCTCGACTTGCAAGAAACTCTTGCAAATATGCCTTATAAACAGTTAAAGGAATTCTCAAACAATTTAATAAAAAGCAAAATCGATTAGTCATACCAAAAAGCACCAAAAAAAATCGAGACTTATGAAATTCCTCACAAGTCTCGATTAATCAGTGTCCAATAATTACTTTACAATATCTCGATAGTATTAAATGCCCATCAAGCAACAATACTTTCATTTTCTTTATCTAAATATTCTTGAACAATGTTTATAGCATTGGTCACAACATCACTTAAAGCAGTTATAAAAGTACCTTCTTGAGCATTATTAATGGCATGTTTTATAGCTTCAACTTCCTTCGAAATGATTTCATGAGTCACATTTCTGCCACTTTCTGCAATACCTTCTAAAATCAAATTTATTATTTCATCTTCCGTTCTTCCACGTAAATATTTCTCTTGTCTAATAATAATATGGTCAAACATCCGTCCAGCAATTTTGGCACATTCTTTAATATCTTCATCTCTTCGATCGCCAACTCCAGCTATAATTCCAATTTTTTTAGAAGCATCTACACTCTGTAAATATTCCTCTACACCACGATATCCTGACGGATTGTGTGCAAAATCTATCAATACTTTAAACTTTTTAAATTCAAAAATATTCATTCTACCTGGCGTTTGCGCAACACTTGGAATAAAAGTTTGTAATGATAAACTAATGTCTTCTGTTTTAAATCCCCATAAATAGCTGGCTAAAGTTGCCGCTAAAACATTTGCAATCATAAATCGAGCTTTTCCACCAAGTGTTAATGGTACATGAGTCGCACGTTCAACTCTAATTTTCCACTCACCTTTCTTTATGGTAATAAATCCGTTTTCGTAAACAGCAACAATTTTTCCTTCTTTAGCAAACTTTTGAACTATTGGATTGTTTTCATCCAAACTGAAATAAGCAATATTGCAACTCAAATCATTTGCAATTTTCAAACAATTTTCATCTTCAGCATTTAAAATTGCCCAACCATCTTTCTTAATACTTTTTACAACGGTACTTTTTACCCGAGCTAAATCTTCAAGCGAATGAATATCGTTTAAACCCAAATGATCTTCTTGAATATTAGTAATAATTCCAATATCGCAACGGCTAAACCCTAATCCTGATCTAAGAATTCCACCACGAGCAGTTTCTAAAACGGCAAATTCTACTGTTGGATCTTTTAAAATATATTCAGCAGAAACTGGTCCAGTTGTATCACCTTTCTCCATCATATGATTTTGCACATAAATTCCGTCCGAAGTTGTAAAACCTACTTTGAATCCATTATTTTTTACAATATGAGCCAAAAGTCGGGTAGTAGTAGTTTTACCATTGGTTCCAGTAACTGCAATAATCGGAATTCTACTTGGTTTTCCCGGTGGATAAAGCATATCTATTACTGGTGCGGCTACATTTCTTGGCAATCCTTCAGAAGGAGCAAGGTGCATTCTAAATCCAGGTGCAGCATTAACCTCAAGAATACAACCGCCATTTTCTTTTAAGGGTTGCGTTAAATTCTCAGCCATGATATCGACACCACATATATCTAATCCTATTACTCGAGATATACGTTCACAAAGAAAAATATTTTCAGGATGCATCATATCAGTAACATCTACCGAGGTGCCACCAGTACTTAAATTTGCTGTCGATTTTAAATAAACTGTTTCTCCAGCTTTTGGGACTGTTGTTAAGGTATAATTTAATTTTTCTAATAAATCAGTAGTATCGCGATCCACATCGATCTGAGTCAAAACATTTTCGTGTCCGTATCCTCTTTTTGGATCTTGATTGGTAATTTCTATTAATTCTTGAATGGTATTTTTTCCATCGCCAACCACATGAGCTGGTTCTCTTTTTGCAGCTGCTACAAGTTTGTTGTCAATTATTAAAACTCTAAAGTCGTAACCGGTTATGAACTTTTCTACTATGACACGGTGACTGTATGTTTTTGCATAAAGCAAACCAGCACGTGCATCTTCAATATTTTTTACATTTATTGAAGCACCTTTTCCGTGATTTCCGTCTAAGGGTTTTATCACAATTGGGTAACCTATTTTGGCAATTACGGTATCTAAATCGTCATTATTTACACAGATACCGCCACTAGCAACAGGTATTGAAGCTAAGTCTAACATCCGTTTTGTTTGCTCTTTATTGCAAGCAATATCTACAGCAATACTACTGGTTTTACAGGTAATTGTAGCCTGAAAACGCATCTGATTTACACCGTATCCAAGTTGAACTAAGGAGTTTGTTCCCAATCTAATCCACGGAATATCTCGAGCAACTGCCTCTTCTACTATACTTCCTGTACTTGGTCCAAGACGAACTCGCTCTCGAATTTCACGCATTTTTTGAATATCTGCATCTAGGTCATAAGGTTTATTTGCAATTAAAGCTTCTGCAATACTAACTGCAGATGTGGCTGCAAACATTCCAACATTTTCTTCAGTGTAACTAAAAACTACATTATAAATTCCAGGAGTTTTAGTTTCTCTGGTTCGCCCAAAACCCGTTTCCATTCCAGCAAGAGTCTGAATTTCGAGAGCAATGTGTTCTATAACATGACCCATCCAAGTCCCACGTTCTATACGCGAGAAAAATCCGCCAGGTACACCTTCTGAGCAACGATGTTCAATCATTGATGGAAACATTTGCTCTATTCGTTCGCGAAAACCATCTATTAAGTTTGTCGGAAATTGTTCCATTTCCTGAAGGTCTAATCGCATCTGGATTAGTTTTTTGCGTTGAACGCTCCATATATTTGGTCCGCGTAATGCTTGTACTTTTAAAATTTCCATATGAGTTCTAAGTTGAAATTTGTAATGCTATGAATGAATTTGTTAAAAATAATAAAAATTTGTTATGATTTTACATTTTATCTTCAAGATTTGATTTTATTCATTTTCTCCTCAATTACACTTTATTTATTTGATGTGATTTTCTGATTTTTTTATTTATTAAAATTTAAGCAAACAAATTTATAATGAACAAAGTTTGTAATGTTGAAGTAAAAATTTTTGATTAGAAAATTATCAATTAAATTTTAGATGTGGTTTTTTATCAGATGTAACATAGTAGTCAAATTGAAATATTTCCCTTAAAAATTTATAATTTTCTTGAAGTGTTGTATCTGTTTTCTTAAAGCCTTATATTTGCAATCCATAAATTTTTAGGTATGATTAAGATTACGTTACCAGATGGTTCAGTTAAGGAGTTTTCGACTGGTTCGACTCCTATGGATGTTGCAAAAAGCATCAGCGAAGGATTGGCTCGAAATGTAATTTCGGCATCTTTTAATGGTACAACTATTGAAACAGAAACTTCCTTATCTACTGATGGTACGTTGGTTTTATACACTTGGAACGAAAAAGAAGGTAAAAAAGCTTTTTGGCATTCCACGTCTCATGTTATGGCTCAAGTTTTGGAAGAATTGTTTCCTGGAATTAAATTAACATTAGGTCCAGCTATCGATAATGGTTTTTATTACGATGTAGACTTTTGTGATCAAAAAATTACCGATGCTGATTTTAAACATATTGAAAATAGAGTACTTGAAATTTCACGCGAAAAATATGAGTTTAAAATGCGATCTGTTTCTAAAGCAGAAGCTTTGGAAATTTATAAAAATAACGAATATAAAACGGAATTAATTTCAAATCTCGAAGACGGAACCATTACTTTTTGCGATCATGCTAACTTTTTTGATTTATGTCGTGGTGGGCACATTCCCAACACTGGAATTATAAAAGCCATGAAAATTATGAGTGTGGCTGGTGCTTATTGGCGTGGTGATGAGAAAAACAAACAGTTAACTCGTGTGTATGGAATTTCGTTTCCAAAGCAGAAAGATTTGACAGAATATTTGGAATTGCTTGAGGAAGCAAAACGTCGAGATCACAGAAAGTTAGGTAAAGAGTTAGAATTATTTGCATTTTCTTCAAAAGTTGGTGCCGGATTGCCATTGTGGTTACCAAAAGGTGCTGCACTTAGAGATCGTTTGGAACAATTTTTGAAAAAAGCGCAAAAAAAAGGGGGTTATGAGCAAGTCGTAACGCCACATATAGGTCAGAAAGAATTGTATGTAACTTCAGGTCATTATGCAAAATATGGAGCTGATAGTTTTCAGCCTATTCACACTCCAGCAGAAGGAGAAGAATTTTTATTGAAACCAATGAATTGCCCTCATCATTGTGAAATATTTAATGTGCGACCTTGGAGTTATAAAGATTTACCAAAACGATATGCCGAGTTTGGAACGGTTTATAGATATGAGCAATCTGGCGAATTGCATGGTTTAACTCGTGTAAGAGGTTTTACACAAGACGATGCTCATATTTTTTGCACTCCAGATCAATTGGATCAAGAGTTTAAAAATGTAATCGATTTGGTTCTTTATGTATTTGGATCCTTAGGTTTTGAAAATTTTACAGCACAAATCTCACTGCGAGATCAAGAAAATAGAGACAAATATATTGGTAGCGATGAAAATTGGGAAAAAGCTGAAAATGCTATCATCAATGCTGCTAAGGATAAAGGTTTAAACACTGTTGTTGCTTATGGTGAAGCTGCTTTTTATGGTCCAAAATTAGATTTTATGGTTAAAGATGCTTTGGGTAGAAGCTGGCAACTTGGAACGATACAAGTAGATTATAATTTGCCTGAACGTTTTGAATTATCTTATAAAGGATCAGATAATGAGTTGCATACTCCAGTGATGATACATAGAGCGCCATTTGGAAGTATGGAACGTTTTATTGCAATTTTAATTGAACATACTGCGGGTAATTTCCCCTTGTGGCTAATGCCAGAGCAAGCATTAATCTTATGTTTGAGTGATAAATATGAAAATTACGCTAAAAAAGTTTTAAATCTGCTAGAAAATCACGACATTCGCGCCCAAATTGATAACAGAAATGAGTCAATAGGTAGAAAAATTAGAGATGCCGAAATGCAAAAAACACCTTTTATGTTAATAATTGGTGAGGAAGAAGAGAAAAACAGTACCATTTCCATTCGTCGGCATGGACAAGAAGGTAAAGGAAACGTAACCGTAACAATAGAAGATTTTGCAAAAATTGTAAATGATGAGGTTGCAAAATCATTAAAAACATTTGAAGTTTAACTAAAATAATAAGGCCATAGCAATTAGAAACAACAGAGGTTATCAACCTCGAGTAGAAAAAAAAGACGAACACAGAATAAACAATTTTATTCGTGTTCCCGAAGTTCGACTTGTTGGAGACAATATCGAACCTGGAATTTTTAAAACTGCGGATGCTATGCGTCTTGCAGATCAATTTGAATTAGATTTGGTTGAGATTTCACCTAACGCTGAACCACCTGTTTGCAAAATAATGGACTATAAAAAGTTTGTTTACATGCAGAAAAAGCGAGATAAAGAGCTTAAAGCAAAATCCACGCAAATTGTGGTAAAAGAAATTCGTTTTGGACCTCAAACAGATGAACACGATTACGATTTTAAAAGAAAAAATGCTGAAAAATTCTTAAAAGAAGGTGCCAAGTTAAAAGCATTTGTATTTTTTAAAGGTCGTTCGATAATTTATAAAGAGCAAGGTCAAATTTTATTATTGCGTTTGGCTCAAGATTTAGAAGATCACGGAAAAGTAGAAGCATTACCAGTTCTTGAAGGAAAAAGAATGATTATGTACATCGCTCCAAAGAAGAAAAAGTAAACAGTTTACTGTTTTAAGTAAACAGGTTTTATTAATATATTGAGATTGCATTGCAAGCTCGCAAAGAAAAGTAAGTAAGTTAAATATAAATAAATTAGGGAAATTATGCCTAAAATGAAAACTAAGTCTAGTGCCAAGAAACGATTTAAAGTTACTGGTTCTGGAAAAATCAAAAGAAAACACGCTTTCAAAAGTCACATCTTGACTAAAAAGTCTAAGAAGCGTAAATTAGCTTTAACACATTCTGCTTTGGTTCACAAAACAGATATGAAAAGCATCAAACAACAATTAAGAATTATCTAAATGGTTGAAAGTTGAAAGTTGATAGATGATGGGTGTATTCCAACAACTAAAAAATCAACAACCAACAACTTCTATTTATTCTTTAGGTTAAAAACAATTTTAAATAACCTTGGAGTATGGCTTTAAAGTTTCCTTGATTAAATTCGGAACGCCTGCTACAAAAAAAACAGAAAAATTATGCCAAGATCGGTAAATTCAGTTGCTAAAAGAGCAAGAAGAAAAAAAATAATGAAACAAGCCAAAGGTTTCTTTGGTCGTCGTAAAAACGTTTGGACAGTTGCAAAAAATGCAGTAGAAAAAGCGATGGTTTATGCTTATCGTGATAGAAAGCAGAACAAGAGAAACTTTAGAGCATTGTGGATTCAGCGTATCAATGCTGGAGCTAGATTGGAAGGAATGAGTTATTCTCAGTTTATGGGGAAAGTTAAGAAAAACGGTATTGAATTAAACCGTAAAGTATTAGCAGATTTAGCAATGAATCACCCAGAAGCTTTTAAAGCTGTATTTAACAAAGTAAAATAAACGTTTTAACAACAACTTTTTTAACTTACTTACATAAAAAATCCTAACTGAAAAGTTGGGATTTTTTTGTGCTTTTTACTTTATAATCTGTTTGACTTTTTCTATCAATGTTTAAAATAAATACTCGAACAAACATTATTGTATAAAAATATGTTTTAATAAAAATTCATTCAAAAACTCGTTCATTATCTCCGTCAAACCAAGCATAAACCATACTTGGATGTGAATCTTGATGAAAAATAGTTCCGTTTTTATCAATTCCAATTGCTCCAGCAAAACCATCAAAAGGTTTTAACTCATCAAAAGTTTTTTCAAATGCTTTTTCAATAGAGAATCCATCGGTCACTCTAGTTACAATTTTAGAGGCTACAGCACCACTTACGATATCTTCACCAACACCAGTTAAACTGACACCACAAAACTCATTTGCATAATTTCCTGCAACAGTAGCTGAATCTGAAATACGACCGGGAATTTCAAAACCTTTTCCTCCAGTTGAAGTGGCGACTGCAATTTTTCCTTTATCATCAAGAGCAACGCAACCTACAGTTCCTGTTCCTAGTGAATTTAATTTTGCCTCATATTCTGCTTTTCTTTGTGGGATTTCTGTTGAATATTTTTCAAATCCATGATTTCTTGCAAAAAGTGTTGCGCCTTCGCCACCTAAAACGCGATCGTCCACTTTCATTAATTCCAAAGCTACCTGAATTGGATTTTGTACTTCTTCAATATTTATTACGCCACTAAATTTTTGAGTTGTTCCATCCATAATAGCAGCACTCATCCTAATTTTTCCATCACTTTGGATTTGAGAACCCGTTCCAGCATTAAATAATACATCATCTTCTAATTGCGATACCGCATAAACAACAGTTTCTAAGGCAGTATGAGATTTTAAATATTCATAAGAATTTTTTACAATTTGCAAAAGTGCATTTTGTTTGGCAACTTTTGTTTCGTGATTAGTTGATGATTCTGAAAAAAACCCGCCGTGAATGATTATTTTACTCATATTGTGAACTTTTAATAGTCATTTTAAAAGTTTGTAAATTAAAAGTATCGTGCATGCTCAAAACATGAGTTACAAGGTGGTTAATCGAAATAGGTTGACCTAATTCTACTTGAGTCAAATTAGTATCTTTAATTTCTCTTCCATCTACTAAAATTACAAGTCCTGAGCCAATAGCTTCCATTTCGTTATTATTTTTTATGAGTAAACCCGTGTCTTCGCCAAGACCAATTCCCAGAACTTTTGGATTGCCGACCACAGATTGAAATAAACGTCCAATGCGTCCACGTTGAACAAAATGAGTATCAATTATTACACCGTCTATCAATCCTAAGCCGCTTGTAATTTTAACTTCGCCTTTTAACAATGCTTCACTACTGCTACCTTGATAAATCATACTACTACTTGCAGCTGCGGCACCAGCACTTGTCCCTGCATATATAAATTCTTCATTGTGATATTTATCCAATAATATGTCGTGGAATGGAGTGCCACCAAGAATGGAAGTCAATCGAAGTTGATCGCCACCAGTAAACATGACAACATCGGCAACTTTTAATCGTTCCAATATTTCGGCTTCCATTGCTTGTTCTCGGCGAACAATATCTAAAATAGCAACATTTTCGGCACCTAAATAATGCAACGCTTTTACATATTCGGGACCAATTTCTTTTGGAATTTTAGAAGCCGTTGTCACAACTTCTATTCTTGAATTTTCTTTGTGTTTGGCTTCGCCTATTATTCTTTTTAAAATTCCGGTTTCAAAAAAATTTAAATTTTTTGCTGCGTTTTTATCCAAATCGGTTTCACTAAAACTGCCTTTATCAACAGCTCCACCTATAATTATTAGTTTTCCGTGTATTTTCATTTTGTAAAAATAAAAAAAAGTACAGCTAAACCAAGTTTAATTGAATTTGTTTTTAAAAAAATAGTCTCATTATTAATATTGTCGTTTCAGTAAATTGGTAGTAGATTTAAAAAAATAAACTAAATTTGCCACACAACAACAACTTACTTCTCTTACTAATTAAAAATGAATTACACGACGCGACCTCAAGCCATTTTATTATTAGCCGATGGAACAATTTTTTATGGAAAATCTATCGGAATTTCAGGAACAACTTTTGGCGAAGTATGTTTTAATACTGGAATGACAGGTTATCAGGAAATTTTTACAGATCCTTCCTATTTTGGTCAAATAATGGTTACAACAAATCCTCACATCGGGAACTATGGAGTAAATTCTGACGAAGTTGAGTCAGACAAAATAAAGATTTCGGGTTTAGTTTGTAAAAATTTTAGTTTCAATCATTCTCGTCCCGATTCTGAGAGTAATTTATTTGATTATTTTCAAAAACAAAATTTAATTTGTATTTCTGATGTAGATACAAGAGCTTTAGTAGGATATATTAGAGATAATGGAGCACAAAATGCAGTAATTTGTACCGATGAAACTTCAATCGACGATTTAAAAAATCAATTATCAAAAATTCCAAATATGAAAGGGTTGGAGCTGGCATCAAAAGTTTCGACTTCTGAGCCGTATTTTTTTGGTAATGAAAACGCAACCTATAAAATTGCAGCAGTCGATTTAGGTATCAAAAAAAATATTCTTCGCAACCTTTCAAAAAGAGATTGTTACATAAAAATATTTCCTTTTAACACTACTTTTGAAGAATTAAAATCATTTAATCCTGATGGATATTTTTTGTCAAATGGACCGGGCGATCCAGAACCATTATTGAAAACTATAGAAGTTGCAAAAAAAATAATTGAAAATAATTTGCCACTTTTTGGAATTTGTCTTGGACATCAAATTATTGCGCTAGCAAACGGGATTCCAACTTATAAAATGTTCAACGGTCACCGTGGAATAAATCATCCAATAAAAAATTTGATAACTGGAAAAGGAGAAATAACTTCTCAAAATCATGGTTTTGCTGTAGATAGAGTTGCTTTAGAAAATAATTCAGATTTTATAATAACTCATGTTCATCTAAACGATAATACAATTGCTGGGATGAAAATGAAATCTAAAAACTGCTTTTCAGTACAATATCATCCAGAAGCAAGTCCAGGTCCACATGATTCATCCTATTTATTTGATGAGTTTATAGAAAATATTAAGAAACAGCAACTTCAATTTCAATAAAAAATGGATGCATTGGCATCCATTTTTTTTTAATTATTATAAGTATAACTTTGGTATATGTCATCAAATTTGGCATTGTTTTTTAAAAAAGTTCTATTAACAACAAACCAATTATCGTACATTATTTTTTTATTTTTTTTAATAATTTCTAAAGCATCAAAAAGAGTATTTTTTTTTATATTATATGATTTTACTGCAGAATTGTATTGAGTTATATACACTTCATTTTCTTGATTTGGTTGACTTTTTAGTTTTTGGAGTATGATGTTTTCATTTGAAAAAGCATTAAATAAAATAATGATTTTCATTTTTTGATTATAAATAAAATTAGAGTATGAAATAGTTGCATTGTTTAAGGAAGTGTCACTAAAATTAGATTTATACTCATCAGTTTTTAAATTTGATTCCTGATATATGTTTTTTAATGCTACAATCGATTCTGAAAAATCATTGGCGTCTATATTATTTATTGAGGCATTTATCTTTTCATCAATAACGTTAATTTTATAAAACAAAATATTTTCAAAAGCATTGTATTCAAAAATATTATTTCCAGAATAGGTTCTAAATTTAATATTGTTCATTATCCCAAATTTTTTTTTTATTTTTTCATGTCTTTTTAACTCCTCAAAATAACTAATTAAGTTAAGTTCTCTTTCTTTTAAATTTTGATTTATTGTACTAACGTTATTTAAAGATTGTGAAATGTAGTCATTCATAATTAATGTTCCATTGGTCATACATTCGATAGTTTTTTTATTCATACGAATAAAACTATCTCTTAACAAGGTATTTTTTTCAAATCCTTTATCATTGATTTGCAAATTGGTATTGATAGCTTTCAGTTTTTCAATAACCATAGTTGAAGTTGACTTAGCTCTAGTTTCCAATTGATTTTCTATTATAGAACTTGAATATTCCATTAACGATTTTTTTACAAAAAGCTCGTTTTTAGCAAAATCATCGAGATAAGAATTAATAGTTCGATATTCTATCGAATTTGATTCTTGTGAGAACGAAAAATTTGATAGAATTAAAAGAAGTAAGAACCAATTTAATAGTTTTCCAATTTCTTTTGTTGCTGTTGAAGTCAATGAATTTTTCATAATACAAATCATTTAATTATTATTATGTAAAATTACCTTGGAGATAAGATGGAATTATACCATAATAATAATAAAAATTTGCATAATTATTATTTTAAAAAAATAATAGAGTTATAAGGGATTTGAATATTTTACAAATACTTTATAGTTAATTAGTATTTGCAAATCGTTCGTACAGATTTTCAAATTCGATATTGTGTTTTAGAAAGTCGCTGTTTGTTATATACCAGCGGTTTATCAAGTCTTTTTTCTTAATTTGATTTTCATAAACAGTATCAAAAAATGTGTTTTTAGATTTATTGAATTTTTTAACTTCTAGGTTATACTCATCAACGGAAACCAACTCATTATTTTCGACAAATTTTGATTTTATTTTTTGTAAATCAGCTGTAGCTCTTAAATAATCTTCATATAAAGGTATAATTTCTTGTTTTTGTTTCAGCATAAAATTTATAAATTCAATATTAGCATCATTCAATGAAGTATCGGTAAAATCATTTTTGTACAAACTTGTTTTCAAATAGCCGTCTTGACCTTTACTTACTAGATAGTTAATGCATTCATTCACTTTTGAAATATCACTTCCTTTTAGCAAATCGGTCAATTTATCATCAAGAACATTAAGTTTATAAAAAATTAAATTTTCGTAAGCATTGTATTCAAAAACATTTTTTTTGTTGTATGCTCTTATTAAAACATTATATTTCAATCCAAACTCTCTTTTAGCGTTTTCATAAGCAAGAATTTCTGAATAATAATTTGAAATTTGAAGCTCCTTGTAACTAAAATTTTTGAAAATCTCTGGATAGTTTAAAGCACTTTGAATTTCATAATCGTTTAATTTGAGAGCTTTATTTTTAAGTAGCGTAACCGTTTTTGAATTTAATTTTAAAAATGCGGTTCTTAAATCAGTATCGCCAAAAAGTCCAATATCATTTTTCATCAAGTTTGAATTGATATCTTCAAGTTTAGTATAAATACGTTCCATTGTATGCTCTATGCGCTCTTGTGGACTTGCGTCGATAATTGAAGTTGAATATTCCATCAACGATTCTTTTACAAAAAGCTCGTTTTTACCAAAATCATTTATGTATGCTTTTGCGTTACGATAGTTTTGACTGTAGGAACTTTCAACATTCAATACTGATAAAATTATCACAGTTAAGATTACTAAAGTTTTAGTACTATAAAATTTAAAATTATTTTTACTTTTCATTACTAAATGTTTTATTTTTTGTAATAGTTTATAATGTGTAAATTTACTTTTTTTTAGAATTATAAATTAAAAAAACATCCACAAAATACATATAAATACTGTCTAAACACTCTTTTTTTGAATTAAATAAGTAAAATCTTATAATTTTAAAACTAGTATTTGTTTTATTTTATACAAATCAATTTGCAACTTCTTAATCGGAAAAAATACTAAATCGTTTGCGTTTATAAGTTTTTATAAAATAATGAATTTGATTTTTTATATTGTTTAAATTTGGCAATACAATAATAAACCAATAAATATATAAACAAAATGAGTATTATTATCAAAATTCACGCAAGACAAATTCTTGATTCACGCGGAAATCCAACAATCGAAGTAGATGTAGTTACCGAAAATGGTGTTTTAGGTCGTGCTGCAGTTCCATCTGGAGCATCAACAGGCGAACATGAAGCGGTTGAACTTCGAGATGGAGGCAAAGCTTATTTAGGTAAAGGGGTCTTGAAAGCTGTTGAAAATGTAAATAGTACTATTGCGAACGAACTCATGGGAGTTTCTGTTTTCGAGCAAAATTTGATTGACAAAACCATGATTGAGTTAGATGGAACTTCTAACAAATCAAATCTTGGCGCTAATGCAATTTTGGGAGTTTCACTAGCAGTTGCTAAAGCAGCTGCAAATGAATTAGGAATGCCTTTATATAGATATATCGGAGGAGTTTCTGCAAATACTCTTCCGGTTCCAATGATGAATATTATTAATGGTGGTTCACATTCTGATGCGCCAATAGCGTTTCAAGAATTTATGATTATGCCAGTAAAAGCCACATCGTTTACGCATGCTATGCAAATGGGAACAGAAATTTTTCATAATCTTAAAAAAGTTTTGCACGACAGAGGATTGTCAACTGCTGTGGGAGATGAGGGAGGTTTTGCTCCAAACTTAGCTGGTGGAACTGAAGACGCTTTGGACACTATAAAAAAAGCAGTTGAAAATGCTGGATATACATTTGGCGACGAAATAATGATAGCTTTAGATTGTGCTGCTTCAGAATTTTATGTAAACGGAAAATACGATTATACTAAATTTGAAGGTGAGACAGGTAAAATAAGAACATCAAAAGAGCAAGCAGAATATTTGGTTTCACTCGCAACAAATTATCCAATTATTTCAATTGAAGATGGTATGCAAGAAGACGATTGGGAAGGTTGGAAATACTTAACCGAATTAATCGGAGATAAAATTCAATTAGTTGGTGATGATTTATTTGTAACAAATGTAGAAAGATTATCTCGTGGTATTAATGAAGGAATTGCCAATTCAATTTTAGTAAAAGTAAACCAAATAGGTACTTTGACCGAGACTATTGCTGCGGTAAATATGGCTAAAAATGCTGGATATACATCTGTAATGTCACACCGATCTGGAGAAACAGAAGATAATACCATTGCTGATTTAGCGGTAGCATTGAACTGTGGACAAATTAAAACAGGTTCCGCTTCACGTTCAGACAGAATGGCAAAATACAACCAGTTATTAAGAATAGAAGAAGAACTGGGAGATACAGCTTACTTTCCTGGATTGAACGCTTTTAAATAGAAATAGTAAATAGATTGCTTTATTAAATCGCACCTAACAGGTTTTAAAATCTGTTAGGTGTTTTTTTATAGTTCAAATTCTAATTCAAAGTCATCGAATTCTAATTTACTAATTTTTACAGAAAGGAAAATAGTATATTTGGTTATCAATTTAAAATCGATGAAACAAAAGCT
>JACMPO010000123.1 GCA_014377455.1 Flavobacterium sp. | reverse complement strand
TTTGCAATTCTTGACGGTATCTTATTCTTGCTAAAACACGCATCGATTCGCCAATTTGCATTTTTAAATCTTCACGAATCCAATGAATTTCAGAAGGTAAAACTCGTAAAACTTGCTTGAATAATCCAGGATGTTGATGTCCTTGACCCGTATATATTTCGTTTGTATTTACATTAGTGCCGATAATAAATAAAGCCTCTTTTGTTCCGCCTACATTGAGTCCTTTGCGTTGTCCAATGGTGAAATAATGTGCACCTTGATGTTTTCCTACCACTTTTCCCATACTTGGGTTGTAAGCAATTGACGTTGCATTATAAATTAATTCGTCTTCTAGATTTTTGAAAATTGGTTTGGGTTTAAAATAGATTTCATTTGTAGCATCAACTTCAAAAATCAAACCTTCTTTTGCTTTTAATTGTTGCTGTAAAAAATCGGGTAACCGCACTTTCCCGATGAAACATAATCCTTGCGAATCTTTTTTCTCAGCTGTGATTAATTCCATTTTGGCAGCTATTTCGCGCACTTCGGGTTTGGTTAATTCTCCAATAGGGAATAATGATTTTGATAATTGTTGCTGAGATAATTGACATAAAAAATAAGATTGATCTTTGTTATCATCTTTTCCAGCGAGCAACTGAAACATTTGTTTTCCATCGACTTCAATTTTCCCTTTTCTGCAATAGTGACCTGTTGCTACGTAATCGGCACCGAGAGATAATGCGATTTTCATAAACACATCAAACTTAATCTCACGATTGCACAATACATCTGGATTTGGCGTTCTTCCTTTTTCATATTCGTTGAACATATAGTCAACGATTTTTTCTTTGTATTGTACGCTTAAATCAACTGTTTGAAAAGGAATTCCGAGTTTTTCTGCCACTAAAAGTGCATCATTACTATCTTCAAGCCAAGGGCATTCGTTGGAAATAGTAACCGAATCGTCATGCCAATTTTTCATAAAAAGTCCAATTACTTCATATCCTTGCTCTTGCAAAAGATAGGCTGCAACACTAGAATCTACACCACCAGAAAGACCAACAACAACTCTTTTCATGATTTATTTTTCGAAATGCAAATTTACATCAAAAAACAAAAAAAAAGTATTTGTCTTATCACTAAAACAAATACTTCCGTAATTTTAATTTATTGCTTGCTATTCCTCTTTTTTAATTTCTTTTTTAACAAATTTTATACGGTTTGGGGCACTCATATTCTGCTTAACCATTTTGCCTTTTTTTAGAAATTCCCAAATACCTTCTTTTTTCCCTTTCACAAATTTTCCTTTTGCAACAATAACGTTATCTGGATTTTTGAAAGTTGCATCGCCATCAAATTCATTATTTTTATAGTTGGATTCTTCTAGAACTATACCATTTTCAGCATATTTTTTATAATTACCCTCTTTTATTCCGTTTTTGTAAGTCGCTTCTTCGGCAATTGTTCCTGTAGGATAATATACTTTTCGAACCCCATTTAATTTTCCATTTACATAAAACTCAGAGGTCATTATTTTATCGGAATCCTCATGATAGTATTTCCACTCGCCGTCAAAAAGCTTGTTTATAACTTTACCTTCGCTAACTTTGTTCTTTTTCTGATTGTAAAAAATGGTGTAACAAGAATTATCTTTAGCGCTAAATTCTCTTGTTGCAAGTACAACTCCGTCTTTAGTATCATCAAAAAACTTAAAAACTCCAACTTCTTTTCCGTGATTGAAAGTTCCTTCGTAACGAGGACGTTTAGATTCTTCATAAACACCTTTCCAAAGACCATCTTTTTTGCCATTTGCATCAGTTTTATTGATTTCTTGAGAAAAAAGTGATGTTGAAAATAATAAAATTATAATAAAATATTTCATGAGTTGTAGTTTAGAGAATTCTTTTGATTACAATAAAAAATGCAATTGTAGATTTTCAAAATTAGCACTAATATTTCATTTACCAAAACCAGTCCATTTTATAAAATTAGCTATATAAAGTAATGTTAAATAAAAATAAAACATTCAAATTCTTTTAATTTCCTAGTTGCTTTGCAAAGTTTTAGTAACTTTAAACCCACATAAAAAATTATTTTATATGAAATTAATTATCAAAAGTATTGCGTTAATTTTTTGTCTAAGTCTATTGTCAAGTTGCAGTAAAACCGATGAATTACAAGAAAGAACCATTACAAATTTAATAGATTCACAACCCAATTTATCTATTTTTAAAGAAGCATTAATTAAAACAGATGTTTACAGTTTATTAAAAAGTTCAACGGCATATACGGTTTTTGCTCCGTCAGATTTAGCTTTTACTACTTTTTTAACAAACAGTGGTTATACTAATATTGATGCAGTTCCTACTGATATGTTGACTAAAATTTTATTGAATCATATCGTTGTTGGAGCTAAAACTACAGGAAATTTTATGGACAATACGTATGTAAAAACATTAGCTACTAAAAATGCTACTGCACCATTACTATATTTAGATTTATATGTTGGCAATACTGGAAGTACGGTAAAATTAAATGGGACTATTAGTTTATTAACACCAAATATTGTAGCAAATAATGGAATACTTCATACCATAGATACGGTTATAAAACTTCCAACAGTTTTTGATCAGATTGTTGCAAACCCGAAATTGAGTACTTTTAAAAACACCATTACTTCGGCTGGTCAGCCTAATTTTGCTCAACTTTTATCAGCTTCTGCGACTGTAACTACTGCTTTTGTACCTACAGACGATGCTTTTAATGCTTTAAATGTTGAGTTGCCCACAACAGCTGGGCTAAGCACTTTTAGCACCGAGATGAAAACCAAATTGATTTATTATCAATTAGTAAATGGTTATTTACCTTCGGCATTATTTACAAATAATTTAGTTGTAGCAACAGAGCAAACACCTCAAACATTTATTATTCAAAAAGGAGGAACTTTATATAATTTTTTAGACCAAGGAAATCGATCTGGTGCTATGATTGTCACTGATATTCAATGCACTAATGGCGTTATTCATTTGCTTGACAAAGTAATGTTGCCCAATTTTAATTAAATTAAAACAACAATTTTTAAGAACCTAACTCGACTGCACGATTATTTGCTGCAATAACAGCTTTAACAATTGCATCTTCAACTTTATTATTCTCAAAAACCAATAATGCTTGTTCAGTAGTTCCACCTTTGGAGGCAACTTTTTTAATCCATTGTTCGTTTGATATTGAGCTAGAGTTTTGCAAATCTACTGATCCCATAAAGGTTTGATTCACTAATAATTCTGCTTCGGACTGCGAGAAACCTAGATTTTCCGCCGCTTTAATCATCGAATTCATGAAGTAGAAAACATAGGCTGGACCACTTCCTGAAATCGCTGTGGCTGCATCTATTAATTTCTCGTTTTCCACATAAATTGATTTTCCAGTTGTATTTATTAAATTTTGAATAATAAACAATTCTTTCCGATCCACTTGGTTTGATGCTGTAAAAACGGTCATTCCTTTCCCTATTTGTGATGGCATATTGGGCATGGATCGCACTATTTTTTCGCAACCTAATTTAGATTTTAATGTGGGAATAGTAACACCAGCCATAACGGATAATACAATTTGATTTTTATTTAAAAAAGATGCAATAGAAGTTGCTAAAGTTTTAAAATCCTGAGGTTTTATAGCGAGAATGATGATGTCAAAAGCACTAATCTTTTCTGATGGAATTGTGGTAATGTTTGCTTCGGGAATTCCGATATCATTTGTTCTTTTTGATACATCTCTAGTTAGTATAAAAATATCATCTTGCTTGATAAACCTCGAACTTATAAAACTGTTCGCATAGGTTTTTCCCATGTTACCAAAACCAATTATTAAAACTTTCATCTTTTATTTATTATTTATTTTTAATTAAAAATGCTGTTTCATAAACTTCAAATTTATGAAACAGCATTTTATTTATTTTGTATAAAATTTACTTTTTACCTAGTTTCTTTTGTTCTTCTGCTTGTTCCATTACCTCACGAAGTTTCTTTTGAAATTTACCTTCAACTTTAGGTTTTGTTTTATTCATTTGGATTTTTGCATGAATTTTTTCGCTATCAATAAAGTATTTTTTGATAACTAACATAATTCCAATGGTAATTAAATTGGACATAAAGTTATACAAACTTAGTCCAGAACCATATTGATTAAAGAAAATAAGCATCATTAATGGCGAAATGTAAATCATCATTTTCATGATTTTTGTCATATCAGGCATTCCTTCTTGTTGCGGTTGTGCCATGGCATTATCGCCTGAGGTCATTTTCATGTAAAAGAAAATAGCGATAGCCGCCATAATGGCAAATAAGCTGATGTGATTTCCATAAATAGTCGACAAAAATGGAATGTTTTGTTTCCAAGATACAATTGCATCAAACGATGACAAATCTTCTGCCCATAAAAAACTTTTTTGTCTTAATGCTATTGATGAAGGGAAAAACTGAAATGAAGCATACATAAATGGCAATTGAATTAGTGCTGGTATACAGCCAGCCATTGGGTTTACGCCTGCTGAATTGTAAACTTTCATAGTTTCCTGTTGCTTTTTCATTGGATCTTTTTTGTATTTTTCTCCAAGTTCAGCAATTTCTGGTCGCAGTACTTTCATTTTTGCTTGCGATAAGAACGATTTAAAAGTTATGGGCGACATTGCAAGTTTAATAATAATCGTAAAGATGATAATTGCAATTCCGTATGGTATAAAAGAACTCAAAAACCCAAAAAGTGGAAAGAAAATAAATCGATTAATCCATCCAAAAATTCCCCAACCAAATTGTATTATTCGATCTAAATTTTTACCCTCATATTTACTCAAAATTTTATAATCTGTTGGTCCATAATACCAATTCATTTTATAGTCTAACTCTCCATTATTAAATGCTAAGGGTACATTTGTTTTGTATTGCTTTGTAAAAACGGTATCAATAGTTGCATTTTTAACTAAACTAGCTGAATTCAGTTTTGAAGTTTCAAAAGGTTTATCAGTTAGTAAAATAGAAGTAAAAAAATGCTGTCTGTAAGCAATGAACGATACTTTTTCTGGGGTTTCTTCCTTGTCAGTTCCTTGTCCTACATAGTTGTCTTTTCCATTTTCATAACCATAGTGAATTTCGGCATACCGATTTTCGTAAGAAACACTTTTTTCAGTATTATATGCTTTTAAATTCCACTCAAGTTCTGCTGGTTTTGAAGTGTTTAATATTTTATTCAAGCCTTGAGAACGAACATCAAAATCCAACATATATTCGTTTGGTTTCAAGACATATTTGTATTCTAAAAATTCGTTTTCACCCGCTTTCAGCTTCATTGAAAGTATCTGATTGTCTCCAACTTTGGTTAAAGTTGGTTCAAAAAATAAATCTTTGGTGTTCAAAATCCTATTGTCGGCTGTTTTAAGTGCTATGCTTAAATCGGCATTGTTTTTAGAAATCAATGAAACTAATTCACCTGAATTTTTTTTATATTTATCAAATTTCAACAATTTAGCTTCAGCAATATATCCTCCTTTATTTGCAATTTTTAACGAAATCAAATCGTTTTGGATTGTTGTAAATCCATCTTTTGCAGAGGGTAAAGTTGCCGAATAAGCAAAACTTCCAAGAACACCAGCCAGCTTTTGAATCTTTACAGAGTCAGTTACAGTTGAATCTTTTGCAGTAATTAAAACTTGTTGCGGTATCGTACTTTTGGCTTTTTGGATGCTATCACGGGTAATTTTTTCTTTAATAGCTTGTTCTTTTTTAGCAGTTTGAGTACTGTTATACATAATCCATACTACGATAAGGAATATCAATCCAAATCCGATTATTGTATTTTTATCTAATTTTTTTTCTTCCATAATTAGCTGTGGTTAGCACAGTATTTGTAATTAATTTATATTCTATTTGACTCTTAGAATTTTTTTTGTTTCAGTTTTTATAATTATTTTTTAATTTTAACCATAGCTTCTACAAAACTCACAAAGAGTGGATGCGGATTTGCAACGGTACTTTTATATTCTGGATGGTATTGAACCCCTATAAAAAAAGGATGATTTTGAATTTCGAT
>JACMPO010000122.1 GCA_014377455.1 Flavobacterium sp. | reverse complement strand
GGATTAGTTGTTGGCGCTACTATTTCATCTGTAACCGAATATTATACAGGTTTAGGTACAAAACCCGTTTTAGCAATCGTACAAAAATCATCAACAGGTGCTGGAACCAACGTAATTGCTGGTTTAGCAACTGGAATGATTTCTACTTTTCCAACAGTAATTTTATTTGCTGCTGCCATTTGGTCTTCTTATGCTTTCGCAGGATTTTATGGTGTTGCGTTGGCTGCATCTGCAATGATGGCTACAACAGCAATGCAACTTGCGATTGATGCTTTCGGACCAATATCTGATAATGCGGGAGGAATTGCTGAAATGAGTGAACTACCAAAAGAGGTTAGAACCAGAACTGATATTTTGGACTCTGTTGGTAATACAACTGCTGCAACAGGAAAAGGATTTGCAATCGCTTCGGCTGCGTTAACTTCATTAGCTTTGTTTGCTGCATATGTAACTTTTACAGGAATTGACGGAATTAATATTTTTAAAGCACCAGTTTTAGCCATGTTATTTGTAGGTGGAATGATTCCAGTTGTATTTTCAGCATTAGCAATGAATTCAGTTGGAAAAGCAGCGATGGATATGGTTTATGAAGTGCGTCGACAGTTTAAAGAAATTCCTGGAATAATGGAAGGAACAGGAAAACCAGAATATGCTAAATGCGTAGACATTTCAACTAAAGCTGCCTTAAGAGAAATGATGTTACCTGGAATTATGACTATTGGTTTTCCAATTTTAATAGTACTTATTGGTTTGTTAGTTTATGGAGATAATCATGCTATTGTTGCTGAAATGTTAGGAGGATATATGGCTGGAGTAACCGTTTCAGGTGTGCTTTGGGCAGTTTTCCAAAACAATGCTGGTGGTGCTTGGGATAATGCTAAAAAATCGTTTGAAGCAGGAGTTATGATTAATGGTGAAATGACTTTTAAAGGTTCTGATGCTCACAAAGCGGCAGTGACTGGTGATACCGTTGGAGATCCATTTAAAGATACTTCTGGACCATCGATGAATATTTTAATTAAATTAACTTGTTTGATCGGTTTAGTCATTGCTCCCATTTTAGGAGGAGGAGGAAACGCTTCAGAAAAAAAATCGATTACAGTAATGGAAAACTGTACTGGAATGATGCCAGAATGTATGGAAGGGATGGGAAAATGTGATATGGCAAAATGTGCAACGATGACCAAAGACGAATGCGCAAAAATGTGTGATGATATGAAATGCACACCTGAAGAAAAAGAAGCATGTTTATCTCATTATGATGCAAACGGAAATTTTATTAAAAAAACTTCGTGTGTAGATATGAGCGAAACATCAACTTCTAATAAGGATGTAAGAGTGAAAATTATTAATACAGACGGGAAATGTAAAGCCACTATAACTAAAGTTGTAAATGGTAAAACAGAGACTCAAACTTTTGAAGGAACTGAAGCCGAAGTTACAGCTAAGGTTGATGCCATAAAATAAAAATTTAGAATAAAATTATTAAATGCCTTACGAAAGTGAGGCATTTTTTTTGGCTTTGACCTGCCTTATTTAATGTTCAAATGATTTATAGTCTAGCCCTGATTGCAACGGTAGCTCCCGATTTTTATCGGGACTACAAGTGGAAAGCAGGAATTACCTTTTTAGAATAACACTATCGATTTGCTCCAGAAATAATTATCTTTTCCATAGTGGACTTTGGATTATGAGTGGGATTACTACGCCAATTATAAATGATGACATCACTAGTGTAAAGTCACGTTTGTTAAACCGAAAGAGTGTTTGGACTATAAAAGATAAAATTAAAACGGCTACTACAACAATGACTTGTGCGGTTTCAATCCCTAGAGCAAATTCTAATAACTTGGGTAATTTGACTAATGCATCTCCAGATAATATAGTTTTAAAATAATTAGAAAATCCTAATCCGTGAATTATTCCAAAGAACAAGGTTACGAATCCAACAAAGGTTATGCTTTCTTGTTTTGAAGATTTTCCAGCTGTGAATAGATTGAAAAAAGCGGTAATTAAAATGGTTATTGGAATTATAACTTCAACAATATTTGCCTTGACAACAACTATATTAAACACCGATAATAGTAATGCAAGAGTATGACCAACGGTAAAAATGGAGACTAAAATTATTACGCGTTTCCAATCTTTAAAGGCATAAGGAACAGTTAATGCAATTAAAAATAAGATATGATCGTAGCCATGAATATCCAAAACATGGTGTAATCCTATTTTGAAATAAATCCAGAATTCTTGCATTTGGTTAGAGGTTAAGGGAGTTGGGAATGTAAAAATACAAAAAATCTTTAGTATTTTGGTTTTCCTATTAAACGCATTACCCGTGCAATTTTATTTTTCCTATTTTCAATATAAGCACTTGAATTTGTTGCTTTAAATTTTCGTGGATTAGGAAGAATTGCTGCAATCCCTGCTGCTTGAATGGGTGTAAGGTTTTTAGCATCAGTTCGATACCAATGTTCACTTGCAGTTTGAGCACCATAAACACCATTTCCCATTTCAATGCTGTTTAAATACACTTCCATAATACGCTGTTTTCCCCAAATTAGCTCGATTAAAACGGTGAAATAGGCTTCAAGCCCTTTGCGGAGGTAACTTCTGCCTTGCCAAAGAAATATATTTTTTGCTGTTTGTTGCGAAATAGTACTGCCACCTTTTAGTTTTCTACCTTTATTATTATTTTTTATCGCTTTTTGAATAGCTTTAAAATCAAAACCACTGTGGATTAAAAAATTTCCATCTTCACTTGCTATAACTGCTTTTTGAAGATTTACCGAAATCTCGTCAAGCGGAACCCAATCGTGACTCAAAACCATTTCGTCGCCGTCTATTTTATTTTCTATGGCTCTAGTTACCATTAATGGCGTTATGGGAATAGGAATCCACTTAAAGATGATTACTAATAAAAATGAAATCCCTAAAAACCACAGGAATATTTTGAAGATGAAACGAGAGGCGCTTTTTAAAAAAGATCCTGATTTTTTAGATGGTTTTGATGTCTTTTTAATTGCCATTTATACTAACGATGCTAATTCTTGACCTACTAAACTTCCTATGGCAACTCCCATGCCGCCAAGTCGTACACCACAATAAACGTTAGTTGAAAGTTGCGAGACAATAGGATTTTTACTATTTCCCATTCCCATTATTCCTGACCAACGGTGTGAAATTTTGAACTCTTGATTTGGTAAAATTACTTCTTTTAATAATTTTTCCAAGTGATTTTGAATTTTTTCAGTCTGACCAAATTCGGTAGTTGTTTCCCCCTCAAAATCAAGGTTTCTGCCACCTCCAAGCAAAATTCTGTTTTCAATATTTCTAAAATAATAATATCCTTTATCGAGATGAAAAGTGCCTTTAATTTTTAAATTTTTAATTGGTTCTGTCACCAATACCTGTGCTCTTGCTGGTTTTACTTCATGGTTTGTTAATACTCCAGCAAATCCATTAGTAGCAAAAAGCAGTTTTTTAGTTATAAAGCTAAAATCGTTTACAGCAATTTCTACATTGGTATCATTATCTTTGTAAGAGACAACCTCGATTTGATTTAAAATCAATATATTTTGGTTTGTAGCTTGTTTAATAAGTTCTTGCATCATGTTTCCAGTATCAATTTGCATTTCAAATGGATTAAAAATAGAGTTTTCTTGAATATTATCAAACCCAAATGGGTCTGGTTGCTTTCTAAATAAATCTGATTTAAAAACCGAACTCATTACTTCATTGATAAATGGCATTTTAGACAATTATTCCTCATAAGTTTCAATGTCGTCTTTCAAAAAAAGTTCATAACCACCATAAGATTTCAAATTTAATGTAGCATCACCAACTCGTTTTCGCAATAATTCTAATCCAAGTTTTCGTTTAGATACTAAGTTTATCACTTCCTGTTCAGTGTGTGTTTTTAAATCGTCTATAATTTCAGATAGACTACCAAAACAAGCAAAACCAGCATTTTTTGTGCTTGCGCCTTGAGGCAAAATTCCTTTTTCGAGAATTAATATTTTACTTTCTGGAAAACGTCCCCGTAAGTTTAAAGCACAATGAATCCCAACGATGCCACTACCTACAATAGTAAAATCAACATTGGTGAACCAATTTTTTATCTCCCAAAAACTAAGTTGCATTTTTTAATAATTTTCATAAAAGTATAACATTTCCTAATTACTATTTGTATTCGTTAAAGTCAAATGCTGATTTGATAGTTTTTTCCTTAGATTATTGATTATATCATAATGGTTTGATTTGAAGTTCGTCGATTTGTTAATATATTTTTAAAATGTTTGAAGCGTGTGTAAAAAACACTGTTAAATTTGAGGATTAATTAACCAAAAAAAATTATGAATTATAAACTACTCACTGTCGCTTTATTAACTCTAACAAGTTTTTCATTTGCACAACAAAATCGAACATTTTGGAAACAATCTGCAAAAACTGATGTTTCGCTATTAAAGAGAAATTTGAATCTTCCTGAAAAAACCATTCTAGATTTAGATCTCGTGGCTATTAAAACTACTTTACTTCAGGCTCCTCAACGAAATGAAACGGCTAAAACATCTAATGTGATTTTGTCATTGCCAGATTCTGACGGAACTTTGGAACGTTTCAAAGTTTATGAAAGTTCAAATATGGATGTGGCTCTTGCATCTAGATATCCAGATATTAAATCGTACATCGGAATTGGAATTGATAATCCTACTGCTACAGCCTATTTCAGTTTGTCGCCTTTAGGTTTTAAATCTATGGTGATTTATGCTGATAAATCAGCAGTATTTATTGAGCCAATATCTCAAGATTTAATTACGTATTCTGTATATAAAAAATCAGACAAAATCCATTCACTTTCTCATTTTGAATGTAGCGTAATTGATAGTGCAAAACCAAAAGTGAATACAAGTGTATTGCGTCCTAATGCGGATGATGGAACTTTGAGAACTTTTAGACTTGCAATGTCAGTAACGGGTGAGTATACAGCCTATTTTGGTGGAACAAAAGCGTTAGCATTAGCTGCAATAAATAATAGTTTGACACGAGTTAATGGTGTTTTTGAAAAAGATTTTGGAGTACACATGAATCTAATAGCAAATACTGATTTGGTGATTTACACTAATGCTTCAACTGATTCCTATTCGGCTGCAACAGCAGGAGCAGCAGGAGCGTGGAATTAAGAGTTACAAACAGCGTTAACAAACACAATTGGGAATGCAAATTATGATATTGGTCATTTATTTGGAGCATCAGGTGGTGGTGGTAATGCAGGTTGTATAGGTTGTGTTTGTGTAAACCCCACAAGCGGAACACCATTAGGCAAAGGCAGTGGGTTTACTTCTCCAGCAGACGGAATTCCATCTGGTGATAATTTTGATATAGATTATGTAGCTCATGAAATGGGTCATCAATTTGGAGCTAATCACACTTTTACTCACAGTAATGAAGGTACAAGCGTTCAAATGGAGCCAGGAAGCGGTTCTACAATAATGGGATATGCTGGGATTACTACTTTAGATGTGCAACCGCATTCCGATCCATTTTTTCGCGGAATTAGTATTCAACAAGTAACAAATTATGTAAAGACTACAACTTGTCAAACAAATACGGCTACTGGAAATTCAGTACCAACTGCAAATGCTGGTTTAGATTATACCATTCCAAAAGGAACTCCATTTATGTTAACAGGAGTTGCTACTGATACTAATGGAGATGCTTTAACTTATGATTGGGAACAAATAGATTCCCAAAATACAGCTACTGCACCAAGTGCAACTAAAACAACTGGAGTAAATTTCAGATCTTACAGTGCTACAATAAATTCAACTCGATATTTTCCAAATTTAACCACAGTTTTATCTGGTGGTACAACAACTGCTGGATCCGAAATTACGGTTGAAGCATTATCAAATGTAGCAAGAACATTAAATTTTAGATTAACAGTTAGAGATAATCATGCCGGTGGACCTGCAAACAATTCAGACGATACAGTTTTGACTGTCAATGCTACAGCAGGACCTTTTTCTGTTAGTTCGCCTAATACAGCAGTATCTTATGTTGGTGGAAGTACGCAAACAGTTACTTGGGTTGTTGCTGGGACAACAGCTAACGGCGTAAATTGTGCAAATGTTGATATTTTACTTTCTACAAATGGAGGTTCAACCTGGACAACAATTTTAGCATCAACTCCAAATGATGGAACCCAAACGGTTATAATTCCTAATATTGCTGGCACTACAAATAGAATAATGGTGAAGGGTACAAACCATATTTTCTTTGATGTTTCGAATACAAATTTCACAATAACAGCAGGTTCAACTGATACAATTGCTCCTACAGCACCAACACTTTCAGCATCTGGAACAACTCAAACTACTACTAATTTATCATGGTCTGGAGCAACTGATAATGTTGCTGTAACAGGTTATGATGTATATCAAGGCACTACTCTTTTAGGATCAACTACAACCACATCAACTACAATTACTGGATTAGTTGCTTCAACCTCTTATTCATTTACAGTAAAAGCTAAGGATGTTGCAGGAAATATTTCAGTTGCAAGTAATACTGTTAGTGTAACAACTCTTGCTCCAACATCTGATACAACTGCACCTACTGCACCTACTGTATCGGCATCTGGAACAACACAAACAACAACTAATTTATCTTGGTTTGGCGCTACAGATAATGTTGCAGTTACGGGTTATGATGTGTATCAAGGCGGAATATTACTGGGCTCAACATCTGCTTCAACTTACTCTTTAACAGGTTTAACAGCCTCCACCACTTATTCATTTTCAGTAAAAGCTAAAGATGCCGCTGGAAATGTTTCAGTTGCAAGTAATACTGTAAGTGTAACAACATTATCCAATACAGGTTTAGCTTCAGATTTGCTTTTTTCAGAATATATATAAGGTTCTTCTAATAATAAAGCTTTAGAAATTGCTAACAATACAGGTTCAACTGTTGATCTTAGCATTTATACCGTAAAAAAACAAACAAATGGTGCTGGAACTTGGAGTAATGGAATTACCCTTTCTGGAAATTTAATTAACGGAGCCAAGTTTGTTTTAGTTAACAGCTCGATAGCTCTAGGATGTTATAATGCTTCAAGTGCAAATATTTCTACTGCTGGTGTTGAACTAACTTTTAACGGAAATGACCCAGTTGGCTTATTTAAAAATGTAGTATTAATTGACATAATTGGAACATTCAATGGTGGAGTAGCAAATTTTGCAATTGACACAACATTAAGACGAAAAGCATCAGTTAATTCTCCAAATATCATTTTCAATTTAGCTACTGAATGGGATTCTTTTGCAGTTGATACCTGTGGTGGATTAGGAAATAAATATGTTACAGATGTAACCATTTCTAATGTTAAAAGTGGTGCTATCTATCCAAATCCAGATTCTGGAAACCTATTGAATATTTATAATCTTGAAAATGATTCAACTTATAGAATTATAAATATGATGGGTCAAGAATTAGGAAAAGGAAAAATCGAAAATAATTCAGTTGATGTAAGCTCAATTCAATCGGGAACTTATTTAATAGAAGTTTCAAATCCAGCAATTACAATTTCAAAACGATTCATTAAATTATAATAAATTTAAATTGCTACGCGCCAAGTAATTCTGGTTTGCAGCAATTTTTTAATGATTCATTTATCTAAATTAAAAATCCAAAATTCAATCTATCTGAATTTTGGATTTTTAATTTTTATCTTAAAAGTAATTTTTATACAATATCTAATGTTTTTGCTTTGTTAACTAAATCTACAAGGTTTGTTACGTTAAGCTTTTGTAAAAGTCTAAGTTTGTAAGTACTAATTGTTTTTTCATTTAAGCCCAAAATTTTTGAAACTTCATTATTTTTTTTCCCATCACATAAATACCTAAGCACCTCTATTTCTCTATTAGAAAGTTTGCGATACAACCGTTCACTTTTATTTTGCTTGGCAATTAAGGCTAAATTTTTCTTAATGTTTTCACTCATCATTACTAAACCTTGATGTACTCTTATAATAGTAGTTCCAAGAGTTTCAAGTTTTGACGATTTATGAACATATCCAGAAACACCCGATTTTATTGCATTAGGAGCATAAATTTGTTCGTTTAAACTTGTAAAAACAAGTACTTTAGTATTTGGAAAATTTTTGATAATCGCTTTCAATTCATAGATGCTTTTTAATCCATCTAGTTCAAGGTCAATCACTAATACATTTATTTCTTTATTTCTGAGCGCATCAGGAACCATAAAAAAACTTCCAACATTTGAAACAACACTAATTTCTGGGTGATCTTTGAAGTAAGATTTTACTCCAAAATGGACAACTGGGTAATTGTCAGCTAGGCAAACGTTTATCATATTTACAAGATTTATGGTAAGAATAAATAATCTTTAACAAATTTATATAAAATAAAAATAAACGAATGTTAAAATTTTAAGTTTTATTTACGAAATTCCTCTGAAATTGTACAAACAGGTATCGATAACATTTTGTGTTGGTTCAATTTATTTAACGATTGATAAATTTCTAACACTTTTTTTTCTCTAATGGACAGTTTATCACCTTGGTTTTTGTTTGATGTAAACATCATTGCCCATTCCAGTTCGTCATAACTTGCCCCAAGCTGGTCTTCATCTGTTCTATTATCTCCAAAAAGTCCGTCTGTTGGCGCTGCGTTTAAAATAGAATCTGGAATTTTTAAGAAATTACCTAATGCATACACATCGCTTTTCATCAAATCGGCAATAGGACTCAAATCCACACCGCCATCACCATATTTGGTATAAAATCCTACTCCAAAATCTTCTACCTTGTTTCCCGTTCCAGCAACTAATAGTCCATGAATTCCAGCAAAATAGTATAATGTTGTCATTCGCAATCGAGCTCTTGTATTTGCTAAAGACAAATTATATTTACTCTCATCTTCAAATTGTGGCACAGCTTCTTTAAAATTTTCGTATACAGGAGTCAAATTTGCTTCAACGCTACTCACGTTACTAAATCTTTTTTTAAGTTGTTCAATATGTTCACGACCACGACTCACTTGGTTTGGAGCTTGATGAATAGGCATCTCAACACACAAAGTTTTTAAGCCAGTTTGCGCACACAAAGTTGAAGTAACAGCCGAGTCTACGCCACCAGATATCCCAATTACAAACCCCGAAACCTTAGCGTTTTCAGCATAAGTTTTCAGCCATTTTACTATAACATCATTTACTTTTTCAACCTTAAGGGTACTAACTTTTTTATTTTTTGGCATACTACTAGGAAATTTTAAAAATCAACACTGTATATTTGCAAAATTAATAAATTATAACAAAAATTGTTTCCATTAAAATAAATTTATGATTTGTTTTTTGGAGCTATTTCCAGCTTTTCACTCCAATCTTTTTTCTCGAAAAAAAATCGAGAAAAAAGGATTTTCGTTGCAATCTGGGCTAGGAAATCCGTTTTCAATACAATGTTTGTTTTCAAAAATGTAGAATATGAAAAATATAATTTGTACAATAATGCTGGCAATACTTTTAAACTCTTGTAATAATAAAAGTGAGGTTGAAACCGCAGTAGCAGAAATTCCTGTAAGCATGAAGGTCATTCGTTTTGATCAAGAATTTTTTGAGACAAAACCAGCCGATTTACAGAAATTAAAAGCTAAATTCCCATTTTTTTTCCCAGAAGGAACACCTGATGAATATTGGAATAAAAAAATCCAAAATTTGCAGTGGCGAGAATTATTTCAAGAAGTAGAAAAACGTTACAAAGATTTTTCGCCCGAAAAAGACGAGATTGAAACGCTATTTAAACACATTAAATATTATTTTCCACAAATAATTACGCCTAAAATTTATACCGTAATTGCCGAAATGGATCAAAATAGTAAAGCCATTTATGCAAACAACAAGTTGCTCATTGCTTTAGAATTATATCTAGGAAAAAATCATAAATTTTATTCGGAATTCCCTGCTTATCTTAGACAAAATTTTGAACAACGACAGCTTATGCCAGATATTGTTTCAAGTTTTGCATCAGGAATTTTACCTGTAACTACTGATAAAGAATTAATTGTACAAATGGTAAATTCAGGAAAAGAACTTTATTTAAAAGATATTTTGTTGCCAGATTATACCGATGCCGATAAAATTGGTTATACCGAAGATCAAATAAAATGGAGTCAAGAAAATGAAGGATTTATTTGGCGAAAATTCATCGAAGATAAGTTATTGTTTAGCTCCGATTCTAAGTTGGGAAACCGATTTATAAATTTAGCTCCATTTTCTAAATTTTATCTTGAAATCGACAACGATTCACCAGGTAGAATAGGACAGTGGATGGGTTGGCAAATTGTAAGGTCTTTTATGGAGAACAATCCAGAGATAAAAGTGCAACAGTTGTTAAAAATGGATGCTAAAGAAGTTTTCGAAAAATCAAAATACAAACCAAAAAAATAATGAGTAATTCAATAACATCCGAAATAAAATTTTTAGTAGAACTGGATGAAAACCGTGTGCCAGAAAAATTAACTTGGACTGCACAAGATGGTGGTGTGCAACTAGAAGAAACAAAAGCAATTTTACTTTCGGTTTGGGATTCAAAAACACAAGAAACCCTTCGAATTGATTTGTGGACTAAGGAAATGCCCATAGACGAAATGAAACTTTTTTTTCATCAAACTCTAGTTGCTATGGCAGACACTTTTCAGCGCGCTACACAAGACGAAAAAATGGCAGAAACTATGCGAGATTTTTGTGATTATTTTGCCGAAAAACTAGAATTGAAGCGGTAAAAAAAATGGTTCTCACTTTAGAACCATTTTTGTTTATTATCGATTAAATTTTGAAATAGTAACTTCTGTTATTCCATCGCCATTATTATCATAATTGTATTTATAAATTAAAGAATTTGCAGTTAATTCTAATATTTCTGTATTTATACTTTCAGTTCCATTATTTATAATTAATGTGTTTCCATTTTTTGATTAGGTACCTACCCAGTCTAAAACTTCAACACAATTAAATACATCAATACTTTTAATTGAGTTTGTGTCATAAAATTCAATATAATCTTTTCCACAAATTTCATGGTCAGTATAAGGGAAGTTAATCCCATTTACCACAGTTTCCTTATAATACCATTTACCATTTATTGTATAAACGGGAATCACCTCGTCATTTTTACTCTTTGAGCATGACGATAATGCGATACCAAGCAAAATTAAAATTATTTTTTTCATTTTTTAAAATGTATATCCAATTCGTAAATGTAAGTCTCCAATTATGTTTTTATTTGAAACATAATTTTTATTTAAGAAAACAGTATAGCCAATACCTAATCCAGCTTCATATGTAAAATGATTACCTAGAGTTCTTTTTATACCCCATTTTGGAATAAATGAAACCTGTTGAATTATATTGTATTTATTTGTGTTTACACTAGGGAAATAATGAATGCCAAGAGTTAAAAAATTAGCACTGTTTTTAGAAGTATTTATATTTTTCAATGCTCTTTCAGATAAATTATAATACCATCTAGGTTCTAGACTTATTGATGGTGCAGAAACCAATGTAGTTCCATTGTGAATTTCGCCACCAATTAAACCAAAATTAACACCAACTTCTGTTCTTTAACTAAATTCATTAGATAGTTTAAATTCATTATGAACCCAAGCACCTAATGTTCCAATTTGCACACCAAAAATTGATTTCTCAACGCTACCACTTTGTTTTTCTTGTGAAAAGATAAATTGTGTTATCATTAATATAAGTAAGGAACAGCCTGTTTTTTTCATTAGTTTAATTTTTAATAGATCTTTTATCAATGTCATTTATTATTTTATTGTAAGCACCTAAAAGTAGACTTCTTGATGTTTTAGAAAAATGCACGTCTTGATTATCATTTGCAATTGTAGTTGTTCCAATTACTTTTTGCGAGTATATAATTTCAGTAAGATTTAAGTCATAAACTTCAATCAAAACCTCACTTTCATTCGTTCTTGTTTTATTGCTATTATTGTGTGGAGTTAAATCTATTCCACCAATATCTTCTTTAAGTTTTCCGGCTCTAATATTAATGAAATAATCAAATCCAATACATCCCTTTTTTATTTCTTTAAGAAATTTTTTACTGGGATTAAAATCAATTTTCGGAGGTAAAATAATTCCTTTGACATCATATAAACGAAATAATCTATCTTGAAGATAATTTCCAAAATCTTTATAACTCATTAGAGTTAATTCTTTATAAACATTGCCAGGGCAATCAATATCATTTATTAACCATTTACCTCGTGTAAAGTCTAGTCCAGTTGTTTGAGCCCTGTTTTGAATTATATAATGTGGAAAACTGCAAGATTGAATAAGCAAGCCGAGAAAAGGCAAAAAAAATATTTTTCTCATTTGGTTTTAATTAAAATAGAGTATATAGTTTTAAAAATAAATATACTCTATTTTCTTACATTTTAGTTTATACCGACATTGAATTTGCTACCATGCCAACTATCTCCAAATGCAGCACCTATTATTTTAACTCTAAAATTAGATGGTCTAATTAATTGATTTCCTGCGCCTCCTCCAGAGATACTCCAATCGCCTTGTCCATTGTCTGAAAAATTCAGTCTAAATTCTGCTCCCCAATCGAAAGTTTGTTGTGCAATACCATTACCATATCCGATGTCAACAACAGATTTTTGAACAATAATTTTACCATTTTCAGGAAATTTTGCTGCAAATGTTCTGTTGCTAGGTGGATTGTAGGAATAGTTGTTTATAGCATTTTGTATTTGACTTTTTGCAGTATCATATAATGCGTTATAAAAGTAATCGTTCAATGCACTTGCTTTTGCATTTGAATCAATACCATTTTGAATTTGGTTGTCTAGATAATCCCAACCAGTACTAAAAAACTCAAAAGTCAAACCACCTCCTGAATTTTGAAATACTTGTGGCAATGAATTTAAGTCTGTATAAGTTACATTTGGCGTACCCCACTGACCAGGAAGAGTCATTGTATTTGGCTGATATAATATCTTTTGACTATCTTTATAATATGCTCTTTCAGCTCTAGCATTATTAATTAGCGCATTATTTAGTAATTTTTGTGTATCATATTCAAACTGAGCAGCTTCAACAACTAATCTAATTTCATTTATTGCTTCTGTTCTCCAAAACCCTGTCCATCCTCTTTATTGATGATGAACTTTAACACCCATATGATAAACAATTAAATAGTTGTAATTAAAGGCCTTAGTTTTAACCCTTCTTCTGTTTTCATAACGATCAATGCATACATAATTGTCTCCAAATAAGTTGCCAAAAAGACCATGACTTGGTTCACAATACTGCAAGTTATTTAAAAAGACATTGTAGCTTGGATCTGATGAGGTAGGACCATTTTGGGTTGGATTATATGATGGCGGTCCACCACCACCTTGATCATTTGGATCTACATAAAGTATTTTAAAGTAAGATATGTCTGGATTAATAACTGTTGTCCCTTCCAATGGAAATTCAGTTTTTATTGCTTGCTTCGAATTTATTGGAGTTTCGTATCTTAAATCTTCGGATATGTTTTTAACTTCTAAAAAATTCTTTAAATCATCTAATTTGTCTTCTTTTGCAAAGAAAAGCCCAACGTCAGTATATTTATAAATTATATCTTCAATTTGGATCTCTATTTTTTCGTTTAAAAATGCGGCAAAAACATCATCACCTATAATTTCTTCAATCTGATCAAAATAATCAAAATAATCATCGGTTGTCTTAGATGTGTTTTTTAAAGGATTTTCTGGTTTTAATTTAATATAATTATTGTAAAGTAATCTTTCATTTTCTTGTGTTACAATAGGTCTTAGACAATAAAACCCTTCCTTATATAAAGGATCAAAAAACTTACTTAGTTCTGTTTCAGAAGCATCAATATACTTAGCCATGTATTCTTTGAATATACTCTTAGTTGGAAAATACAATCTTCCATTTTTAATATTTACTTTAGAATTGGTAATATCCATTGTTTTTGTGTTAGAATCGTAATCTTCGCAAGAAATTGCTGTTATTATGAATACTAGACAAAATAGATTTAAGATTTTTTTCATAATATTTATTGTTTTTTAAATAATAAAGATTTTGCATTATATGCTTATTTGTGCTACTATTATTTAATGTCGTTTTCGCTTTAACATAATCGACGTTGGCTAATCATTCCCTTTTCAATTAATTTAGTTTAATTTTATTCCAAAATTGAAGAGAAATAATTATTTTTCTTACCAATTTATTGATATATTTTTCTGATTTATTGATAAATTTTTATCTTTGAAAGAAAAAGTATGACAACAATTTCAAGAAACCTAAAAAAAATAAGGGAAAGAAACACCAAATACAATCAAAACGAGGTCGCAGAATTACTAGGAATTAAACAAAATACATATTCTACATGGGAAAGTGGAGAATGTGACGTAAAAGTGAATACATTTCTAAGTTGGCAGAAATTTTCGGAACAGAAATTAAAGATTTTTTTTAGACTACAACTAGTAAAATAGAGATAACTCAAACTAATATTGATAATAAAGATAGCTCAATAAATAACAGTATTGTTTTAGTAGTTCCAGATAAAGAGTCTTTAGAAAAGCTAGTAGATTCTTTAAAAAACAATTATTCAAAATAAATATCCTATGTAATAAATTTTAACTTAAATAATTTTTAACATGAGTAATTTCTATTAAAAGCAAGAGAAGAAGTATTGTTGGAAGCTCTAAATGGGAAATAAATTCTAAAACTCATTCAAATCTTTAAAGACATCTACATTTACATCGTCAATAAAAGTTAAAATTGCATCTTTTCCAGTACCTTCGGTTGCAGATGTAACAAAATATTGAGGCATTTCTTCCCAGTTATTTGCAAACAATTGTTTTTTGTAAGCGGCAACATGGGAGTCAATTTTTGTTTTACTTATCTTATCTGCTTTAGTAAAAACAATACAAAACGGAATTTCGCTTTCACCAAGATATTCAATAAATTCTAAATCAATTTTTTGAGCTTCGAGCCGTATGTCTATAAGTACAAAAGCGCAAACAAGTTGTTCTCTGTTTTCAAAATAATCAGTAATAAATTCCTGAAAAACTTCTTTAGTTTTTTTTGAAACCCGTGCATATCCATAACCTGGTAAATCTACTAAAAACCAATTTGAGTTAATCTTAAAATGATTAATCAATTGTGTTTTTCCTGGTCTGCCCGATGTTTTTGCTAAATTTTTATGATTGGTCAGCATATTTATTAAAGACGACTTTCCAACATTTGATCGACCTATAAAAGCATATTCGGGCAAACGTTCGGTTGGACATTTGGACACATTAGAATTGCTAATTATAAATTCGGCGGTATTAATTTTCATTTAGACTTTTCGAGGCACGAGGCAATCTCATTTATAGTTTAGTAAATAATATGTGTTGTTAAGAATATTTTTATAAGTCAACTTTTTTTAACCATTCTTCCATGGCTTTATTAAACTCGTTTGGACGTTCCATCATGGCGGCATGTCCACACTTTTCTATCCAATACAAACTTGAATTTGGCATTAGTTTGTGAAATTCATTAGCAACTTCTGGTGGGGTTACAGTATCATTTTCACCCCAAATAATTCCCGTTGGGACAAACATTTTTGGTAAATCTTTAGCCATATTGTGTCTTATCGCACTTTTTGCAATGGTCAAGGTTTTAATGAGTTTTATTCTATCATTTGCCATAGCATAAACTTCATCAACGATCTCTTTTGTAGCTATTTTTGGATCATAAAATACGGCTTCAGCTTTCTTCTGGATGTAGTCATAATCACCTCTTCGCGGATAACTATCTCCCATTGCGCTTTCATAAAGTCCTGAACTACCTGTAATTATAAGTCCAAGCATTTTTTCGGGATACATTTTTGTATGATATAGCGCAATGTGACCACCAAGCGAATTTCCCAGTAAAATTACGCGTTCAAAACCTTTATAAGTAATAAAATCTTTAACATATCGCGCAAATGCTTTTACATTTGTTTTCAAAATGCTTTGAGTATAAATAGGCAATTCGGGGATGATTATTTTGTATCCTTTTTCAGAAAAATAGTTTGCAACTCCTTCAAAATTACTTAAACCACCCATTAATCCATGTAGAACCACTATTGGTGTTCCTTCTCCTATTTCAATGTAGTTGTATTTTCCTTCTTTTTTAACTCCTTGGTTCATTTTGTTTGCCTCTTTTCAACGGTTACAAATATAACTTTTTATACACATAATCCTATTGTTTACTGATAAATTTAGATTTTTAGATTAAGTTTTAATTTCTTTAAATGTTAGTATTAATTGGATAATTATCAACATTTTTTAAAGTCAATTTGACTAATGCGGCAGTTGCATCTGATTAAAATTTTTAAATTTTTCGAAACTAAACTACTTCAATTTCAGCTTTTATTAACAATAATAATCAGTTCTTAATCTTTTGTTAAAAAGATATTATGATTGTAAGCCTTTCAAAATAATACTCAAGCTCAAAAAGTGGTAAAACTTATTAACAAAGTGGTAGTTTGTGGTAAATTGTGGTATTTAATTTCATATTTTTGCTATTATCATTTAATAAATAGTAATTGAACTCATTAATAGGTACATACGAATGTAAAGTTGACGCCAAAGGACGGTTGCTTTTGCCTGCGCCTTTCAAAAAACAACTTACCGCTTCGCTTCAAGATGGATTTGTGTTAAAACGCTCCGTTTTTCAACCTTGTTTGGAGTTGTATCCTATGAGTGAATGGAATGTGTTAATGCATAAAATCAATAAGTTAAATCGATTTGTAAAAAAGAATAATGATTTTATACGTCGGTTTACTGCTGGAGTTAAAGTGGTCGAAATAGATAATTTGGGACGTTTATTAATGCCAAAAGATTTGACTTCGTTCGCTAAAATTTCGAAAGATATTGTCTTAACCTCAGGAATTAATATTATTGAAATTTGGGATAAAGAGCTCTATGAAAAAGCTATAGATGAATCGGTAGTAGATTTTGCTGATTTAGCCGAAGATGTAATGGGAAATGTAAATGAAGATGACAATGGAATATCATAATCCTGTGCTTTTAAAAGCTTCTGTCGGCGGTTTAAATATAAATCCTGATGGAATTTATGTAGACGTAACTTTTGGTGGTGGCGGACATTCTAAAGAAATTTTAAAATATCTAAGTCCAAAAGGAAAATTATTTGCCTTTGATCAAGATGAAGATGCTTGGACCAATGCTATTAATGATGAACGGTTTGTTTTAATTCAGGAAAATTTCAGATTTATAAAACGGTTTTTAAGGTTTTATAATGTGAAAAGTTTAGACGGAATTCTTGCCGATTTAGGAGTTTCATCGCATCAATTTGATGTTCCTGAACGCGGTTTTTCTACACGTTTTGATGCAACTCTGGACATGAGAATGAGCAAAAAAAATGAATTGAATGCCCATAAAATTATCAATGAATATGATGAGGCTAATTTAAAAAGAGTTTTTCTTGACTATGGTGAATTAAAAAATGCTCCAGCAATAGCTAGAGTAATTCTGGAAGCAAGGGAAATTAAAATTATAAATACAACAGACGAGTTAAAATTAGTTCTTACACGCTTTTTGCCAGATCAGTTTAAGAATAAAATTTTAGCGCAGATGTATCAGGCAATACGGATTGAGGTGAATCAAGAGATGGATGTTTTAAAGGAATTTCTGGAGCAATCATTGGAAATTTTAAAGCCCGAAGGACGATTAAGCGTTATTTCATATCATTCCCTTGAGGACAGATTAGTCAAAAGATTTTTGAAAAACGGAATGTTTGAAGGAGAACCCGAACGAGATTTTTTTGGAAATTTTTCAGTTCCGTTTAAAATTATTGGAAAATTGATAGTACCGACAGACGATGAAATTAAAATTAACAGCAGAGCAAGAAGTGCAAAATTAAGAATAGCGGAGAAAAAGTAAATAGTTTTCAGTCGCAGTGAGCAGATGAGAGAAAGTACTAATTAGATTTCAGATATTATAAATTAAAAACTTTGCGACTTTTTTGCAAAAACAAAAAAAATATGAAAGGAAGCGTCTATAACTTATTAAAAGCACGATTTTTAGTTAATGAAGATGCTACTAAAAACTGGCGATTTATTTTATATATAGTGGTTTTAGCAATTATCATGATTGCAAATACTAATCGTTACGAGCAAAAAATATTTCGAATTGCAGATTTAACAAATAATGTAAAAGAATTACGATCGGAATTTGTGGACAGACGATCGGAGTTGATGAAATTAAAAATGGAATCGACAATTTCAGAAAAAATGAAAGTTAGAGGAATAGTTTCAGCACCAGTGCCACCACAAAAAATACAAGTAAAAAAAATAGAAGAAAAAAGTTTCTTAAAAAAGATATGGCAGTAGACGATAAAAATATATCCTACCGAATTTACTTAGTTGCATTTGTAATATTTTTTATGGCAATTGCAGTGACCGTAAAATTAACTAATATCCAATGGGTAGAAGGTGATTATTATCGAAAGTTAGCCAAAGAAAGAACTATAAGAAACTTTATAATTCCAGCTAATAAAGGAAATATTTATTCATCTGACGGAAGCTTATTAGCAACTTCAATTCCCAATTATACTATCAGGTTTGATGCTGTGGCTCCAAAAGCTAGCGATTTTGAATCTAAAATAGATTCGTTGTCTATTAGTTTGTCCAATCTTTTGGGGAAACCAAGTGCATATTATCAAAATTTATTGCGAAAAGCTAGAGCTAATAAAAATCGTTACACCTTGGTTGCTGAAAATTTGACTTACACACAATATGATAATATTAAAAAATTTCCATTATTTAATCAAGGAACCTATAAAGGCGGTATCATCATTGAACAGAAAACGGTTAGAGAACATCCGATAGGCATAATTGCCGAACGAACCATAGGTTACGATAGGGTTGATCCAGACGGAATGTTAAAACGTGTTGGAATCGAAGGTGCTTTTGGGAAATATTTAAACGGTAAAAATGGTAAAGTTTTAAAGCAAAAAATTGCCAAAGGACAGTGGAAACCCATTCAAGATATAAATGAAGTTGATCCAAAAGATGGATATGATGTTATTTCGACTATAGATGTTTACATACAAGATATTGCGCATCATGCACTTTTAAAACAGCTTGAAGAATATGGTGCGGAACATGGTTGTGTAGTTGTTATGGAAACTAAAACAGGTCAAGTGAAAGCAATCTCAAATTTAGGTAGAGATACTAAAACCGGAAAATATTACGAAACAATTAACTATGCTGTCGCAGAATCGCATGAACCGGGTTCTACTTTCAAGCTGGTTGATATGATCGCTTTACTTGACGATAAAAAAATAGATACAACTAAAGTTTACGATAGTAATGGAGGCATTGTTGTGTATAACGGACGCAAAGTACGAGATTCTCACGAAGGTGGTTATGGCAAAATTTCTGTTTCACGTGGATTTGAAGTTTCATCTAACACAATTATGGTGCAAGCCGTTTATGATAACTACAAAAATAATCCGAAACAATTTACCGATCGGATAGATAATTTAGGTTTAAATAAAATGTTAGGATTGCCTTTTCAAGGCGAAGGTAAACCTAAAATTCCGCATCCATCAGATAAAAATTGGAGCGCAATTTCATTACAATGGATGGCTTTTGGATATGGTGTTGCAGTTACGCCATTACAAACTTTAGCATTATATAATGCAGTTGCAAATAATGGCGAAATGGTAAAACCGCAATTTGTATCGGAAATTAAAGAATGGAATAAATCCATTAAAAAATACGACAAGCAAGTTATAAACCCTAAAATTTGTTCAGACGAAACCCTTAAAAAGCTAAAAGCGATTTTGAAAAATGTTGTAAAAAAAGGTACTGCAGCAAAATTGTATTCTAAAGATTTCTCAATGGCTGGAAAAACTGGAACTGCTACTGCTGGATATGGAACAAATGGTGGTAGCGATAAATATTATATATCTTCTTTTGTTGGATATTTTCCAGCCGAAAATCCTAAATATTCGTGTATTGTGGTAGTTCATAAACCTAATACAGCCAATAATAATTATTACGGCGCTGACGTTTCTGGACCAGTATTTAAACGTATTGCACAAAAAATATTTACCGATGCTCCTTCGACAAACGAAATTAAAAATTTAAACAAAAAAGTTGCTAAACAAGAATTAGATTATCAAAAATTTTATACCAATGCATCAAAATCTACTAACACTATTCCAAATTTGAAAGGTATGGCTGGCATGGATGCTGTTGCCTTATTAGGAAATTTAGGAATCAAAGTAAAAGTAAAAGGCGTTGGAAGAGTTAAAAATCAGTCGGTTCAAGCTGGAGCACCAATAGATAAAAATTCGACTGTAATATTAGAATTATCGTGATTATTTTAAAAAATATATTATATAAAGTTGCTATCGAAGCGGTTAAAGGTTCGACAGATGTTTCTGTGCACGCCATTCAGTTTGACTCACGAAAAATTCAAGCTCATGATGCATTTGTAGCAATAGTAGGAACACTTTCTGATGGGCACAATTTTATTTCTAAAGCTATTGAACTAGGTGCCACAAGCATTATTTGTGAAAATTTCCCAGAAGATATTGTGTCAGATATTACATACATAAAAGTTAAAAATACTAATGAAGCATTAGCATTTATGGCAACAAACTTTTATGACAATCCTTCTGTAAAGTTGAAATTGGTTGGAATTACAGGGACAAATGGTAAAACAACGGTTGCTTCTTTGTTATATCAATTGTTTACAAATGCTGGCTATAAAGTTGGTTTACTTTCTACAGTAAAAATAATGGTGGGTACTGATGAATATAAAGCTACTCATACCACACCAGATTCATTAACCATAAATTATTTCTTAAATGAAATGATTACAAATGGAGTTGAATTTTGTTTTATGGAAGTTAGTTCGCACGGAATTCATCAAAAACGTATCGAAGGTTTACATTTTGCTGGTGGCGTTTTCACAAATCTTTCGCACGATCATTTGGATTATCACCCTACGTTTTCCGATTATCGGGACGTGAAAAAATCTTTTTTTGACGGTTTGCCAAAAACTGCATTTGTATTAACAAACATCGACGATAAAAATGGATTAGTAATGATTCAGAATTCGGTTGCAAAAAAGCTTACATATGCACTGAAATCATATTCTGATTATAAAGCGCAAATACTGGAAAATCAGTTGTCGGGTTTATTGTTAAAGATAAATGGAAATGAGGTTTGGGTTAAACTAATTGGAACTTTTAACGCTTACAATTTAGTAGCAATTTATGGAACTGCTGTTGAGTTGGGATTGGAAAAACTAGAAGTTTTGAGATTATTATCCAATTTAGAAAGTGTTTCAGGACGATTTCAATTTATAGTTTCCAATCAAAAAATAACTGCAATAGTAGATTATGCTCACACTCCAGATGCTTTGGAAAATGTATTGAAAACCATAAATAGCATTCGTACAAAAAACGAACAATTAATAACTGTTGTAGGTTGTGGTGGAGACAGGGATAAAGCAAAAAGACCCATTATGGCAAATATTGCATCAACATTGAGCGACAAAGTTATAATTACCTCAGACAATCCACGAACTGAAAATCCAGAAACTATAATCGCCGAGATGGAAGTGGGTGTTGAACCACAAAATTTTAAAAAAGTAGTTTCAATAACTGATAGAAAACAGGCAATAAAAACCGCTTGTCAACTCGCCAATCCAAATGATATTATTTTGATTGCAGGAAAAGGACATGAAACGTACCAAGAAATTAATGGTATTCGCCATGATTTTGATGATATGAAAATGGTACGTGAATTTTTAATACAAATGAATAAATAACCAAAACAAACTACTAAATATGCTGTACTATTTATTCGAATATTTGGACAAAACTATGGATTTTCCTGGAGCAGGAGTTTTTCAATATATTACTTTTCGATCAGCGCTAGCTTTGATTTTATCACTTATGATTTCGACTATTTATGGTAAAAAAATAATTAATTTTTTACGAAATCAACAAGTAGGAGAAACGGTTAGAGAACTTGGATTAGATGGTCAAACCCAAAAAGCAGGAACTCCTACAATGGGTGGATTAATCATTATAGTGGCGACTTTAATTCCAGTTATTTTATTAGCAAAAGTTAATAACATTTATATAATTCTTTTAATTGTAACAACGCTCTGGATGGGAATTATTGGGTTTGTTGATGATTATATTAAGATTTTCAAAAAAGACAAACAAGGATTAAAAGGAATTTTTAAAGTCATAGGACAAGTTGGTTTAGGTGTAATCGTTGGTTCAGTCCTTTATTTTAGTCCAGTTGTAACCATTAGAGAAAAATCATTAAAACCAATTGCATTTAACCAAACTGTTGATGTAAATAAAGAGGAATCTAGAGAAATAAAATCGACTACTACTACAATTCCATTTACCAAAAATAATGAATTAGATTATGCACGAGCACTTTCATTTATGGGTGACGGTTATGAAAAATGGGCTTGGATTATATTCATTCCAATTGTAATTTTTATCATCACAGCAGTTTCTAATGGCGCAAATTTAACCGATGGAATTGATGGTTTAGCTGCAGGTACTTCAGCAATATCAGTCTTAGCATTAGGGATTTTTACTTTTGTTTCTGGAAATATTATTTTATCTAGTTATTTAAATGTCATGTACATCCCAAATTCGGGTGAAATGACGGTTTTTATAGCTGCATTTGTAGGAGCATTAATTGGTTTTCTCTGGTATAATTCTTATCCAGCTTCAGTTTTTATGGGAGATACTGGGAGTTTAACTATTGGTGGTATTATTGCAGTTTTAGCTATTTCAGTACGCAAAGAAATGTTACTACCGGTTTTGTGTGCTATATTTTTTGCAGAAAATTTATCTGTAATTATTCAAGTTGCCTATTTCAAATACACTAAAAAGCGATTTGGCGAAGGAAAGCGAATTTTCTTGATGTCGCCATTGCATCATCATTACCAGAAAAAAGGATATCACGAAAGTAAAATTGTAACCCGATTTTGGATTGTTGCTATCATGCTTTCAATAGTTTCAATTGTGACTTTAAAATTAAGGTAGTTCTAATTTTTAAAAATAAAGCATGCGATTAGTAATATTAGGTGGAGGTGAAAGTGGTGTTGGTACAGCAATTTTAGGCAAGAAAAAAGGCCATGAAGTTTTTGTGTCCGATTTTGGAAAAATAAAACAAAATTATAAAGACGTTCTCACAACTAATGAAATTAAATGGGAAGAAGAACAACATACTGATGATTTAATTTTAAATGCAACAGTAGTAGTAAAAAGTCCAGGAATTCCTGATAAGGTAGCAATAGTAAAAAAATTAATAGAAAAAAATGTTCCTGTAATTTCAGAAATTGAGTTTGCATCACAATTTACAAGTGCCACAATAATAGGAATAACAGGTAGTAATGGGAAAACAACTACCACCATGTTAACCTATAATTTGCTGAAAGAAGGTGGATTAAATGTTGGACTTGGTGGAAATATTGGAAAAAGTTTTGCATTGCAAGTAGCTACTGAAAATTATGATTATTACGTTTTGGAACTCAGCAGTTTTCAGCTCGATGGATGTTTTAAGTTTAATCCGCACATTGCCATTATTACAAATATTAGTCCTGATCATTTAGATCGATACAATTACAAATATGAAAATTATATAGCATCAAAATTTCGAATTACGCAAAACCAAACCTATAATGATTATCTCATTTATGACGCCGACGATGAAGCAATGAATAACTGGTTTACGGCTAATAAAAAAACAAAAATTAAAGCACAATTAGTTCCTTTTTCAATTTCAAAAACAATTGCTAACGGAGCTTATCTAAATAATAGTACTATGGAAATTAACATTAACGAAGAAGAATTTTTAATGGAAACAACTCAAATGGCTCTCGAGGGAAAACATAACATAAAAAATGCTATGGCTGCTACATCGGTAGCCAACATTTTACGCATCAGAAAACAGACCATTCGTGAGAGTTTATCAAATTTTCAAGGTGTTGAACATCGATTAGAAAAAGTGCTAAAAATTCATAATGTTCAGTACATCAACGATTCTAAAGCGACTAATGTAAATGCTACATTTTTTGCACTCGACAGCATGACGTCGCCCACAGTTTGGATACTTGGAGGAGTTGATAAAGGAAATGATTATGCCGAATTGATGGCTCTAGTACACGAAAAAGTTAAAGCTATAATTTGTCTTGGAATCGATAATAAAAAAATAATTGATGCTTTTGGGAACATTGTAGACATGATGGTTGAAGTGGACAACATGAAAGATGCAGTAAATACAGCAAAACACATTGCCGAAAAGGGCGATACAGTATTGCTTTCCCCAGCATGCGCTAGTTTTGATTTATTTCAAAACTATGAAGATAGAGGAAATCAGTTTAAAAACGAAGTGAGAAATTTGTAAAATTAGGAGCAAATGGCATGCGCATTTTAACATTCCATTTTCCTGCTTTTGTTTCAATGCCAGCAAAAAAAGCTGTCATTTTCACGACAATCAGGGCTAAATAATAAATCAAAATAACAAAATTACAATTCAAATGTTAAAAATAATAAACAGCTTGAAAGGAGATAAGGTAATTTGGGCATTTGTGTCCTTATTAGCCGTATTTTCATTTATGCCAGTTTTTAGCGCTAGTAGTAATTTAGCTTACATGCGACATGGCTCTGGAAATGCTGTTACTTATCTAGTAAAACATGCAGTTCAAATTTTTATTGGATTCATTATTATTTATCAAATACATAAAGTTCCCTATCATTATTTCAGAGCAATTTCTAGAATTGCACTGCCTATAGTTTGGGTTTTACTAGCGTACACTTTAGTAAAAGGAACTGTTGTTGAAGGTGCAAATGCCAGCAGATGGATTTCCATCCCTTACATTGGAATTTCGTTCCAAACTTCTACTTTGGCTGCCATTGTGTTATACATTTATGTTGCCCGATATCTATCTAAATCTAAAGAAATCGCACCAACTTTTCAACAATCATTGCTGGAATTATGGTTGCCCGTTTTTATAACGCTTGTATTTATTTTGCCCGCAAATTTTTCCACAGCAGCACTTATTTTTGCTATGGTAATTATGTTGACTTTTATTGGACGATATCCCCTTAAATACATAGGCTTAATTCTTGGAATGGGAATTTTAGCATTTACTTTTTTTATATTAGTTGCAAAAGCATTCCCAGATGCATTTCCTAACCGAGTAAAAACTTGGGAAAACAGAATAACTAACTTTTTCAAAAAAAATGATTCTACTAAAGATCCTGACGAATATTATCAAATAGAAAGAGCAAAAACAGCCATTGCTACAGGTGGAATTTATGGACTTGGACCTGGAAAAAGTGTACAAAAAAACTTTTTGCCTCAATCATCATCCGATTTTATTTTTGCAATTATTGTTGAAGAATTTGGCCTATTTGGCGGACTTACTATTTTAGGATTGTATCTACTATTACTCTTCCGATTTGTAGTAGCATCACACAAAGCCAATTCGCTTTTTGGAAAATTACTAGTTGTTGGACTTGGATTTCCAATCATCTTTCAAGCATTAATAAATATGGCAGTAGCGGTCGAATTATTACCAGTTACAGGACAAACTTTACCTTTAATAAGTTCAGGTGGAAGTTCTGTTTTAATGACATGTATTGCTCTCGGAATTATTTTAAGTGTGACTAAAAAAGAAGAAGAAATTGCCCAAGAATTAGAAGAAAAGCAATTGCGTAATGAAGCATTACAACGCATAATTGACCGAGAATTGAAAGAAGAAGAAATGGAATCTAATTTAGCATTGGATTCCCAATCGAACGATGAAAATTATTCTATCACAGAAAATCCAATGAATGCAGTGTTGAAAAAACGCTAATCACAGTTTGGTTTTGAAAAATAAATAAAAATGAAAAGTTATAAATTCATAATTAGCGGTGGCGGTACTGGTGGACATATTTATCCAGCAATTGCTATTGCCAATGAATTAAAATTTCGTTTTCCAAATTGCGAAATACTTTTTGTAGGCGCAAAAGATAAAATGGAAATGCAAAAAGTGCCTCAAGCAGGATATAAAATTGAGGGATTATGGATTTCGGGGTTGCAAAGAAAATTAACATTTCAAAATGTAGCTTTTCCGTTCAAATTATTGAGTAGTTTGATAAAGTCAAGAAGAATTATTAGAAATTTTAAGCCCGATGTTGTCATTGGTACTGGAGGTTTTGCAAGTGGTCCATTATTGCAATCTGCTAACAGTTTAAACATTCCTACAGTAATTCAAGAACAAAATTCTTATCCAGGTATTACTAATAAATTATTAGCAAAAAAGGCAAACGCCATTTGTGTGGCATACGAAAATTTAGAACGGTTTTTTCCAAAAAATAAAATTGTTTTTACAGGTAATCCTGTTCGTCAAGATCTTCTAGACATTCATTCTAAAAGAGATGAAGCTATTTCATATTTTAATTTAGATTCTAATAGAAAAACGGTTTTAGTTTTGGGAGGAAGCCTTGGTTCACGCAGAATAAATCAATTGATTGAAGATAAATTAGACTTTTTAGTTAATTCAAATGTTCAAATTTTTTGGCAATGCGGTACATTTTACATGACCGATTACAGGAACTATGCAGAAAAAGAAAATGTACAAGTGGTATCCTTTATTGACCGAATGGATTTAATTTATGCTGCCTCAGATTTTGTTATTTCGAGAGCCGGAGCTTCATCAGTGTCTGAATTATGTTTGGTTGGAAAACCCACTATTTTTATTCCATCACCAAATGTTGCCGAAGATCATCAAACTAAAAATGCGAATGCGATTGTGGATAAGAAAGGAGCTTTGTTAATAAAAGAAACAGAATTAGATGAAAAATTTGAAACAGTTTTTAACCAATTAATAAACGACCAGAATTTGCAGAAAACGTTAAGCGAAAACATGAAAAAGTTGGGTAAACCAAATGCAACTAAAGATATTGTTGAAGAAATAGTAAAACTGATAAAATAAAAATCGTAATAAATAGCATAAACGGCGTAATGAAGAACAAAACGGCGTAATGAATCATATAAACAACGTAATGAACCTCATAAATGACGTAATGAAGACTGAAACAGCGTAATGAATCATATAACCGGCGTAATGAGGACTGAAACAGCGTAATGAATCATATAAACGACGTAATGAACCTCATAAATGACGTAATGAACAGCATAAATCATGGCTGGAAAGCTAAAACGGAGTCTGAAACAACATAAATGGAGTCTGGAAACAAGAATAGAATGATAAAATAATTAAAAATAAACTTTGCGCCTTTGCGTCTTAGCAGCAAAATATGAATCTAAATCAAATACATAACGTTTATTTTATAGGCATTGGAGGCATTGGAATGAGTGCTCTTGCACGTTATTTTCAAAATATTGGAAAAAATGTAGCTGGATACGACAAAACCCCAACATCGCTTACTAACGAACTGATTGATGGTGGAATGTCGATTCACTTTGAAGATAATATTAGTTTAATTCCCACCGATTTTTATATAGAAAATACCCTTGTGATTATCACTCCAGCCGTTCCAGCATCACATTCGGAATGGAATTATTTTTTAGAAAGAGATTTTGAAGTAAAAAAGCGCGCAGAGGTTTTAGGTTTAATTACAAAAGATACTTTTTGTTTCGCCGTTGCAGGAACACATGGAAAAACCACAACTTCAAGCATTTTAGGACACATTTTATATGAATCTGGTGCAGATGTTACCGCTTTTTTGGGTGGCATTGTTGAAAATTATCATTCTAATTTAATTGGTACTGGAAAAACAATTTCGGTAGTTGAAGCTGACGAATTTGATCGTTCGTTTCTACACCTACATCCAGATATTGCTTGCGTAACCTCGATGGATGCAGATCATTTAGATATTTATGGCGATGCCTCAAGTATTGAAGCTTCTTTTAAAGAATTTGCCGATAAAGTTCTAGATAAAACAAAATTATTTGTACCAAAAGGGATAGATTTAAAAGGAATGACCATTGCCATAAATGATGATGCAAATTATAAAGCTTTTAATATCAGAATTGAAAATAACAGTTACATTTTTGATGTGCAAACGCCAACTGAATTGATTCAAAATATAGCATTCGGATTGCCGGGACATCACAATTTAATGAATGCTTTGACGGCATTAGCAATGGCAAAAACCTATGGAACAAAAACCGAAGACATAGTTAAAGCTTTAGGAACATTTAAAGGTATTCAAAGAAGATTTTCATACCAAATAAAATCCAAAAATCTGGTTTATATTGACGATTATGCACATCATCCTACCGAAATTGATGCCGTTTATCAAGCAGTTAGCGAATTATACCCAAACGAAAAAGTATTGGCTATTTTCCAACCTCATTTATTTAGTCGTACCAAAGATTTTGCCGATAATTTTGCGAAAAGTTTATCTCAGTTTAACGAAATTATTTTATTGGATATTTATCCTGCCCGAGAATTACCTATGGAAGGAATAACTTCTAGCTGGTTATTATCTAAAATTTCAAATGAACATAAAAAATTAATTTCAAAACAAAATATAATTTCTGAAATCACAAACTCTGATGCATCAGTTATTGTAACCATTGGAGCTGGTGATATCGGCGAATTAGTGCCCCAAATAAAAATAGCATTGGAACAAAAAATAGAGAAAACCCATCATTCTTAATTCGATACATTATTGTCTAATTACAAGAAAAAATTATGAAATATTTTAACTGGATAAACGTTCGATTAGTACTAATGTTAGCATTAATAATTTTTCTGTATTCGTTCACTTCAAATAGAAATTCAAACCGCAAATTAAAAGGCGCAACAGTTGTTTTTGTTGGAGATAATAACAATTTTGTTAAACAAGAAACGGTTAATAAATTGTTAATAGAAAATAAAACAGATGTAAAAACTATAGAGAAAGTCGAGCTAAATTTGAACAGACTGGAAAAATCCATTAACAAACAAGAAATGATTCAGAAGTCTGAAGTTTTTGTAAGCGTTGATGGTGTTTTAAAAGCAGTAGTAGTACAAAAAACGCCAGTTGCCAGAGTTTTTAATGAGCAGGGTTCTTTCTACATTGATTATGAAGGAAATACAATGCCATTATCGGATAATTTTACGGCACGGGTTCCGATTGTTTTGGGGGAAATTAGCACAAAAAATAAAACGAAATTGTCCAATTTATTAAAGACAATTTACAACGATGAGTTCTTGAAAAAAAATATCATTGGAATACAAATTATGCCTAACGACGACTTGATAATGTCTAATAGAAATTTTAATTATCAAATTCAGTTTGGAAAATTAATGAACGAAGAAAAAAAATTTAAAAATTATAAAGCGTTTTTTCAAAAAGCAATTTTGGATAGCACACTTTCAAAATATAAAATTATAAATCTCAAGTTTACACAACAAGTAGTTTGTACAAAGTAATAAATAGTAAACAAAAAAACAGAAGTTGCATCCAGAAAATTGAATGATACTATGGAGAATAAAGAAAATATTGCGGTTGGTTTAGACATTGGTACAACTAAAATTGTAGCAATGATTGGTAAGAAAAATGAATATGGAAAGCTAGAAATTCTCGGCGTTGGAAAAGCCAAAAGTCTAGGAGTTGCTCGCGGTGTAGTAAATAACATCACACAAACCATACAATCCATCCAGCAAGCAGTTGCAGAAGCAGAAGAAAACTCAGGTTATAAAATAAATGATGTAGTTGTAGGAATTGCAGGGCAACACATTAGAAGTATTCAGCATACTGATTACATTAGTAGAAGTAATCCCGAAGAAGTTATTAGTGGAAAAGACATTCAAATCTTAATTGATCAAGTTAATAAATTAGCCATGCTTCCTGGTGAAGAAATAATTCATGTATTACCACAAGAATTTAAAATAGACGGACAATCTGAAATTAAAGAGCCAATTGGAATGTTTGGTGCACGGTTGGAAGCTAGTTTTCATGTCGTAGTTGGACAAGCTTCGTCTATAAGAAACGTTGGAAGATGCATCCAAAGTTCTGGAATAGAATTATCTGGATTAACTTTAGAACCATTGGCATCATCTGACGCAGTTTTGAGTCAGGAAGAAAAGGAAGCAGGTGTTGCTCTAATCGATATCGGTGGTGGAACAACGGATCTTGCTATTTTTAAAGATGGAATTATCAGACATACTGCCGTAATCCCTTTTGGTGGAAACGTAATAACTGATGATATAAAAGAAGGATGTTCCATTATCGAAAAACAAGCCGATCTATTAAAAGTAAAATTTGGTTCAGCTTGGCCAGGTGAGAATAAAGATAACGAAATTGTTTCAATTCCTGGATTACGAGGTAGAGAACCAAAGGAAATTTCGCTTAAAAATTTATCTAAAATAATCCATGCTAGAGTAGTGGAAATTATAGATCAGGTTTTTACTGAAATAAAATTATATGGACATGAAGATCCTAGAAAAAAGTTAATTGCAGGAATTGTTTTAACTGGTGGTGGAGCACAACTTAAACATATAAAACAATTAGTAGAATACATAACTGGAATGGACACCAGAATTGGGTATCCAAACGAACATTTGGCAGGCAATTCGAGTGAGGAAATTTCGAGTCCACTTTATGCAACTGCTGTAGGATTAGTAATGAATAGCATTGCAAATAATACACAAAGTGCATATCGCCTTGAAGTGAAACATGCTGAGCCCATTAGAAATTATGTTCCTCCAGTAGTTGAACAAAAAGTAGAGCCAACACTAATAGAAACAGAAAAAACTAAAGAGATTCCAAAAGAGCCCGATTTTATATCAACTCAAGATAAAATAAAAAGATCTTTTTTTGACAAATATGTAGATAAAATCAAGGACTTTTTAGACAATGCTGAGTAAATAATTAAACAGATTATTTTTAAAATTAAGACAAACAAACAAAATAAAGAATATAAAACCAAAAAAGTATGATAAGCAACTCAGAAATTGGAAACTTTACATTTGATTTACCAAAAAATCAATCTAATGTAATTAAAGTAATTGGTGTTGGTGGAGGCGGAAGCAATGCTATCAATCACATGTTTAAACAAGGAATAAAAGGAGTGGACTTTATCGTTTGTAATACTGATTCTCAGGCATTGCAAAACAGTCCAGTTCCTAATAAAATTCAATTAGGAGTAAGTTTAACAGAAGGCTTAGGTGCTGGTGCAAATCCAGATGTTGGACAACAATCTGCTATTGAAAGCATAGCTGACATTGAAAAAATGTTAGATTCAAATACAAAAATGATTTTTATAACTGCAGGAATGGGTGGCGGAACAGGAACTGGTGCTGCACCTGTAATAGCTCAACTTGCTAAGGAAAGAGATATTCTTACTGTAGGAATTGTTACTATTCCGTTTCATTTTGAAGGGAAAGTTCGAATCGAGCAAGCATTAGCAGGAGTAGAGCGTTTGCGTAAACAGGTAGATTCGCTTATTGTAATTAACAACAATAAATTAAGAGAAGTTTATGGAAACCTTGGCTTTAAAGCTGGTTTTTCTAAAGCCGATGAAGTTTTAGCTACGGCATCTCGTGGAATTGCAGAGGTAATTACGCATCATTATACCCAAAATATTGATTTAAAAGATGCCAAAACAGTTTTAGCAAACAGCGGTACTGCAATTATGGGATCTGCTTTTGCAACGGGCGAAAACAGAGCTAAAGAAGCTATAATTTCAGCATTAGATTCCCCATTATTAAATGATAATAAAATTTCTGGAGCCAAAAACGTATTGTTGCTTATCGTTTCTGGAACTAATGAAATTACGATTGATGAAATAGGAGAAATTAACGATCACATTCAGGCTGAAGCTGGTCATAACGCTAACATCATAATGGGTGTTGGAGAAGATGAAGCACATGGCGAAGCTATCGCAGTCACTATAATTGCTACTGGTTTTAATGTAGAACAACAAAATGAGATTGTAAACACCGAACCTAAAAAAATCATTTATTCGTTAGGAGATGAACAAAAATTAGTGCGCGATTTAACCCAACGAGCAGTTGATGTTTTTCAAGCAAAAACAGATATTGCAGTTGATAATGGTTCTGAGAAAATTGTTTTTGAATTACTTGATGAAGAAATTCCAGCTGCTATTTCAAATAAAATTAATGAAAATGAACTAATAGCGATGAATCACTTCATTCGTAATTTAGACGTTACTTTCGAAATTGTATCACCATTATATGATATCGATTTCCAGTTTACAGCGCCTGTTGTTAATGAAATTAAAGTTGATCAAACAAAGGTTGTAAAAGATGAATTCCAAAACCTCTTCACTTTCGATTTGCCACTTTCAACTCCAGAAGTTAAACCTGTTGCCAATAAAACTATTTTTGATTTATCAGATGAAACTCGCGACATACAAGTAAATGAACATATCGAATTTGTACCTGTTACCGAGCTCAATCAAAATGGTGTTATCAAATATTCTTTGGAAGAATATATGGAAGTTGAAAATGAATTAATAAATTCCAAACCAGTAGCAGCAGTAACAGAAGAACCAGTAGTAGCAGAATTAAATATTACAATGAAAGTTGAAGAACCAAAATCTCCAACTTATGCTACACTTTCTGATGATATTTCACCAGTAGAAATGACAATTGAGGATACACTTAAATTAAGAGCTGACGAAAGAAGAAGAAAGTTAAAAGAATTTAATTATAAGTTTCATAACAATCCATCTCGAGTTGATGAATTAGAAAAAGAACCGGCTTACAAACGATTAGGAATTGATTTAACGAGCAATCAAAATATAAATAATAATTCCAGAATGTCTTTAGGAACTGACAGTAACGACGATATTCAGTTACGTTCCAACAATTCATTTCTTCATGATAATGTAGATTAATTCTATTTTTAATCAATAAAGTATAACCCGAAAATTCATTCAATTTTCGGGTTTTTTATCTATATTTGCACTTCATAAAAATTATTAAAGAATTAGTATTAAATCATAACTTAAAATGAGTTTATCAGTTAAGATAATGGACGAAATAAAAAATGCAATGAGAGCCAAAGACACAGTGGCTTTAGAAGCATTACGTGCCATAAAATCAGAAATTTTGCTTGCACAAACTGCCTCTGGAAGTAAAGAGGAGATAACAAATGAAGACGAAATCAAAATTTTACAACGTCTTGTAAAAATGCGCAAAGACAGCGCTAGTATTTTTACTACGCAAAATCGTCCAGATTTAGCTGAACCTGAATTAGCTCAAATTGCAGTTATCGAAAAATTTCTTCCAGCCCAACTTTCAGAAGTTGAAATAGAAGCAATAGTTTCCAAAATTATTTCTGAAACTGGAGCATCCGGAATCGCCTCAATGGGAAAAGTAATGGGATTAGCCTCAGCACAAATTGGCGGACAAGCTGAAGGGAAAACAATATCTGCAATAGTAAAAAAGTTATTAGTTTAAAAATAAGATTGTTAGACTTTTTAGAAAGTTAGAATTTTTAGATTAAAATCTAAGTCGTCTAAAAATCTAAAAAATGGCTGCGTAGTTCAACTGGATAGAATATCAGATTTCGGCTCTGAGGGTTGGGGGTTCGAATCCCTTCGCGGTCACAATGTAAATGTATATGATTCAAATTTTTATAGTAATTGGCACCATTTTGTTGATTATTTTAATAATTTTTCTTTTTTTGGACATCATTTTTACTATTTTTGAATATGTATATGGCTTGTTATTTAACAAGCCATTTTTTGTTCACTTTTATCTCAATATTAAAAAATTAGATAAGGGCAAGCAAAATATTTTAGAAAAAAATTTCCCTTTTTATAAATCCCTCTCTGACTCTAAAAAACGATATTTTGTACACAGAGTTCGCTGTTTTCTTGATACCTATAAATTTATCAGTAAAGAAGATTTTTTAATTACCGATGAAGTTATGGTATTAGTGTCTTCGACATTTGTGATGCTAACCTTTGGTATGAGAAACTTTTTATTTGAAGAGTTGCAAACAATATTAATTTATCCTAATTATTATTTTTCGACCATTAATAACGAGAATCATAAAGGTGAATTTAATCCGATGATGAAAGCTGTAGTATTTTCGTGGGCTGATTTCCTATTAGGTTTAGATGTAAAAAACGACAATTTAAATTTGGGAATACACGAATTTACACACCTTTTGCATTATCACAGTTTAAAAATTGAAAATGAAAGCACACAAATTTTCCTTAAACAATTCAAGAAAATTAATGAAATTTTAGAAGATCAAAGTTTCAGAAATAAACTGATAAATTCTGATTATTTCAGAGTTTATGCGTACACAAATCAATTTGAGTTTTTGGCTGTAATTATCGAACACTATTTTGAAACACCAAATTTATTTCAACAACAATTCCCTGATTTATATACTAACGTTAGCAGAATGCTAAATCTGAATCACTAAATTTAAAAGATGTACCACAAAATAAATCAAACTTTTTTTCTAAAAATTTGTGATTAAACAACATAGTATTTTTTTAAAACTCTTAAATTCCTTCAACATCAGTACCTAAAAACTAAAACAAAAACACATTATAAATTTGAGAAAATTTGTGTAATTCGTGGTTAAAATAAATCACCCATTCCTAAAAACAGCTTTAACCGTTTCCTCATAGTTCCGAATGCTTTTAGCTTTTCTTATGTTTTTTTCAACTTTGTGTGGATTGTCAAAAGTAGCAGAAAAATATTCCCAAAGATGGTGCATTTTCAGTAAAATATGAGTTGCGCCAGATAAAGATTCACTATAACCTTGATACAACATTTCGTGGAAGTCACTAAACAATTCCAATTTATTTTTTGGATATTCTAAAGTATTTTCCTTAATCATTCCTGGCAAAAAAGGATCAGCAATTAATCCTCTACCGATCATCCAATGATCGATGCTTGGAAAACGCTCTTGTATTTCTCTAAATTTTGTTACCGAAGTAATGTCGCCGTTGTAATATAATTTATGTTTTGTAATATCAATACATTTTTGAAATGCTTCTAAGTGAACGCCACCTTTGTAAAGTTGTTTTCCAATGCGAGCGTGAATGGCAATATTTTTTATAGGATAAGTATCCAAAATAGGTAAAACATCCAAAATTTCTTCTGTTGTGTCATAACCCAATCGCATTTTCATAGAAACTATGATATCCGATTCAGAATGTACTTTATTTAAAATTGAATTGATTTTTTCGGATTCTTTTATCAACCCAGAACCCATACCACATTTTGTAACCATCGGATAAGGACAGCCTAAATTCCAGTTCAATTCTTTGTAACCAAGTTCTTGAACATATTTTGCAACAAATAGAAATTCATCTGCATCGTTAGTTATCACTTGCGGAATGCATTCTAGTGTATTATTGTTTTCAGGAAGCAAATCACGTTCATAAGATGCTTTTACAACGAGTTTTCCGTTTAAGCGAATGTAAGGTGAATAAAAAGTATCAATGCCACCAAAAATCTTATTTTGAGCATTCCGAAAACGAAAATCGGTAAATCCTTGTAATGGCGATGAAAGTAAGGTATAACTCATTTATAAGAAATGCTTAACAATTTAAATTGAAGTCATTTTCTTCAAATCGCTAATCGTAAGTGTAGGATTTTCAGCTTTGAAAACATAATTTCCCGCTACCAAAACATCAGCTCCAGCTTCAACTAATTGCACTGCATTTTTATTGGTAACGCCACCATCAATTTCGATAATTGTTTTTGCATTTTTTTTAATAATTAAATCTTTTAATCTTTCAATTTTAGAATACGTATTTTCAATGAATGATTGTCCGCCAAATCCAGGATTTACACTCATGATGCAAACCATATCTATGTCATTTATCACATCTTCTAACAAACTCAAATTGGTATGTGGATTCAATGCAACTCCAGCCTTCATTCCTTCTGCTTTGATGGCTTGTAAAGTTCGGTGCAAATGCGTAGAAGCTTCATAATGAACAGTAAGAATATTGGAACCTAAATTGGCAAAAGTCTTAATATATCTATCAGGATCAATAATCATCAAATGCACATCAATTGTTTTTTTGGCGTGTTTTGAAATAGCTTCTAAAACGGGCATTCCGAAAGAAATATTAGGCACAAAAATACCATCCATAATATCAATATGAAACCAATCGGCTTCAGAATTGTTAATCATTTCGATGTCGCGTTGCAAGTTAGCAAAATCAGCTGCTAAAACTGAGGGAGCAATTAGTGTGTTTTTCATTTTTTTGTCATTGCTAGGCACGAAGCAATCTAATTAAGTTGTAAAGGTAAAGTTTAACCACAAAGGCACAAAGTATTTTCAAGAAGTTCACAATTTTTTATTTAGAACTTAAATTTCACAAATTAATCTGAAACGAGTTCAGATTAAAAAAACAAAACTTCGGAAACTCGATTGAAGCGAACAGACTGGAGTTTTGTTTGCCATGCAAAAAACAAAACTCCGGTAATCAGCCGGAGTTTCAATCATCAATCAAAAAACAAACAGTTAATCAGACTGTTGTTACTTTCATAGTGTCACACGGAGCGCAGTCGAGGTGACATTAAGCTCACCATTTGTCACACAGAGCGCAGTCGAAGTATTATCCTAAATAAGTTTTCAATATTTTACTTCTTGACGTATGTTTTAATCTGCGAATTGCTTTTTCTTTAATTTGTCTAACACGCTCACGAGTTAGATCAAAAGTTTCGCCTATTTCCTCTAAAGTCATAGGGTGTTGATCCCCAAGGCCAAAATACAATCGTACCACATCTGCTTCACGAGGAGTCAAAGTTTCTAACGATCGCTCAATCTCTGTACGCAACGATTCTTGAATCAATTCTCTATCAGGATTAGGAGATTCGCCAGATCGTAAAACGTCATATAAATTCGAATCCTCACCTTCCACAAGTGGTGCATCCATTGATAAATGACGACCTGAATTCTTCATCGATTCTTTCACATCATTCACCGTCATGTCCAGTTCCTTAGCAATTTCTTCAGCACTTGGCGGACGTTCGTTAGATTGCTCTAACAAAGCATACATTTTATTAATTTTATTGATAGAACCAATTTTATTCAATGGCAAACGCACAATTCGAGACTGCTCTGCCAAAGCTTGTAGTATAGATTGACGAATCCACCAAACTGCATACGAAATAAATTTAAAACCACGAGTTTCATCAAATCGTTGTGCTGCCTTAATCAATCCTAAGTTCCCTTCATTAATTAAATCCGGAAGCGTCAAACCCTGGTTTTGATACTGCTTCGCTACCGAAACCACAAAACGCAAATTCGCCTTTGTAAGTTTCTCTAACGCTTTTTGATCACCAGCCTTAATCTTTTGAGCCAATTCAACTTCCTCATCAGCGGTAATCAAATCTACTTTACCTATTTCTTGAAGATATTTATCTAGCGAAGCAGTTTCACGATTCGTTACCTGCTTGGTTATTTTTAACTGTCTCATTTTATATACTGATTAAAGTGTTCAAGTAGTTATACGTTATACCTTCTGAAAAAGTTACAAAAAATAGTAAAAATTAAAATAGCAACTTAAATATTAATTTTTAGACAACAAAATATCTGGCAAAGAACAAGTATTGTGTAAAAACATTGATTACTTAAAGGTAAGATTGGAAAATATAATTATGCCTCTAAAAAATGATCCACATTTTTACCATTCCATTGTCCTAAAAATTTATAGGGAACAAATCTAGCAAATAGTTCTTCTTTATACCACTTGAGTTTTCTAGTAAGACGGACAACTTCTTTATGTTTTTCATTTTTATAGGCATAATCAATCATCTCCGCTTGAGTTTTCCATATGCTTAAAGTAGCTTGTTGGATTAAAGGCCATTCTCCAACACCAATTGAAAGTGCTAAACCATTATAATCCTCTAAACTTTTACTTACTTGACCCACTTTTCTCCAAAAAGAAATCAATTTTGAAATCCGAATACTTGCCCGTGTTAAAACCATAACAGGCTTATCTATAGCCAAAGTGGCATGAGGAACAAAAGGTTGTGTGCCGTCCCATTTTCCGTGAGCTTCTGCTGCGTGTGCAAAAACGGTGAATGATTCAGCGCTTCTAGATTTATAGTTGTTATAAAATGAATTTTCGTCAAAAAAATGACTAGCATGTATTTCTGATTCCCAAATGCATAATAGGGCATAAGTACCAAAGTTTGGTTTTGAACTAAAACCATTTTCCGCACCTGAGCCCAGGAGTTTGTAGAACACTAATCCTTCAATATTTTTGAAAGATGCGTGACCTAATTGCATTTGCGAAAATGCCCAAAGTTTATTGGAAAAAGACTCCAATTTAAAAAAAGTACAAGTGGTTATTTGGCTCATGAGTTTGTATTATATTTTTGAATGGATTTTTTGAGTGTAATCGAGATTACTTTTTTTCAATCACCACTATTTGTATGCCCATTGGAAATAGTTTTTCAAATGTAAAAAATGGTAACGTAACGACTTTTAAAAGCACAAGCATCCAAAAATGATTAGCCATATTTCCCGACCAATCAATCCCTTTCTTTTCCATTCTACCGAGCCACCAAAGGGTAAACGCATCAAGGGTTCCGTATCGCAAATGTCTTTTAATTTCCCATTTGTCTTTTTGAAATAAAAGAGTAAAACTTTTTTTAGTCATTAATGAAATGTGCCTTGGGCTATGCCATCCTTGCCAATTTGATTTTTGAATTTTTGCTGTAATGCTTTTATAATCGGGTACTTCAATTATTAGTTTCCCTCCTGGTTTTAGACAATTATAGAGTTTTTCAATGGTTTTAACCGGGTTGTAATCATGTTCTAAATAATGCCAAAGCGTTATTATATCAAATTTTTTTGCGGGAACAAAATCTTCAATCGAAACTTTTTTAAGAGTTAAATTTAGAAAGTTTTTACCTTTCCAGCCTGAATCAGAAAAATCAATTCCAGTACAATTTGCTTTTGAGTATTGTTGCAAAATTTCTAAAAAACTCGGATTACCACATCCTACATCTAAAACACTAAGATTTGGGGCATTTTCATTTAGGTTTTTTTTTACAAAATCGACACGCTTTAAATCCAGTTTCTTCTGACTTTTTACCACAAAAGAACTGTACTTTCCCCATGCAGAAGAACCTCGGTAAGGTAAGTAATTATCAGTATAATAATGGTCTAATTTTTCGGGTGTAACGGGATTTGTTAAAAATACTGCTTCGCAATTATTGCAAACATTAAAAATATAAAGCTCATTATTTGGCTGATGCATGAGTGCATTGGTAGAAATGTAGTAAGTACTTTCAGTTGTTTTACAAATCGGGCAATTGACAGCCTTTATATGTTCCATTTGATAGTTTGAATTTTTAAAATAGCTAAGCAAAAACCTATGCGATTACCAAAAGCAAATGTGTAAATTTAAAGTAAAATATAAATATTTTTCTTACACATTGATGTTATGCATATTGAGTTTTAGACTGTTTTAGAGCAGCTTGAATGTATTTTTTCTTTATAATTAACATTCCAAAACTTTCACCACCCTCTTTTCCGATGTTTTTGTGATGCATTTTATGTGCACGACGCAACGCCAAAACACATACATTCTTTGTTTTAGTAAAAACTTTAAAGCGCTGGTGAATGATGAGGTCATGTACAAAAAAATAGGCTAAGCCATAAAGTAAAATACCAAAACCAACCCAGGTGTACCACGCATATTGATTCATCATTCCAAACATTATGAGTAACCAACTTGGGACGGCATAAATGATAAAAAACAAATCGTTTCGTTCAAACCAACTTTTATGGTCTTTTTTGTGATGATCGGCATGAAAATACCACATAACGCCATGCATGATGTATTTGTGATTTGCCCAAGCAGAAAATTCGGTTAGTATAAAAGTGACTAAAACAATGCTACAGTTAATTAATATTTCCATGTTAAATAAATATAAATAAAGCGGTGAAGAATATAATTTGTAAAATCAATACTATTAAAGAAACAGTGCGATTACCTTTTATTATATTGGGGTAAAAAAAGTACGATATAAAAAAAGCAACTCCAATCCACCCCAAATAATTATGTAAACCAGGTAATCCATTTTTAAATTGCCAAAAATCAAGTTTTGGTGCCACTTGCTCAATTAATAAATCAATACCTGTAACTAGTAAAGCTGCAACACTTAAAACAGTTAGTTTGTTTGCAAAGATACGATTAACTGTAATAATTCCAGCACAAATAAGGATTGCCCAATTGATAGAAATGATAAGCGGAACATCAAGCAACTTATAACCTAATCCATTGCCATAGGAATATTTTCCAAAGATTAACCCGGTTTTTACGCCAATTACTTCAATAATAAAACCTAAAAGAGCTATCGAAAAAAAGGAGAATATATTTTTTTTGTTTTCTAGAGGACTATGAATTAAAAAAACAAAACAGGTAAGCAATAACGTATAAGGTGTAAAAGGACTAAAAAAACTAGGATTGAGTACAAACCCAATACAACCAGACACATACACCAATATTAGAAAATATAAAAAATAAGATTTGTACTTTTCTTTCATTTTTTTTCTCGTTCTACTATAATTTGACTGGCTATTTTTGCACTAAAAAGGCATAATGGGATGCCTCCACCTGGATGAACACTTCCACCAACAAGGTACAAATTTTTGATGCTTGACGAAAAATTGGCATGTCGTAAAAATGCTGCAAATTTATTATTGCTAGAGTTGCCATACAGTGATCCGCCAAAAGAAGAAGTTTGGGTTTCTATATCAATTGGACTTAATGTACTTTCTGAAATGATATGTTTTTCGATATCGGTTTTCAACATCACATTAATTTTGTCAACTACATTCTTTCTAATTGCTGCTGCATAATTAATACTTTCGTTTTTATTATGCGGCACATTTACCATAACAAACCAGTTTTCACATCCTTCTGGTGCATCATCCTTACAATATTTTGAAGTAATATTAATGTAAACAGTAGGGTCGTCTGTTGGAAATTGTTTCAAAAACAAATGATCAAATTCTTTTTTATAATCAGCACTAAACAATATGTTATGGAGTCCTAATGATGCAAACTCTTTGTTTATTCCCCAATAAAAAACATAGGCACTACTAGATTTTTCTTGTTGAACTAACTTTGTGGGAGTAAAAGATTTTGGTAATAAATAGTTGTAAAGCACATGAATATCTACATCGCTTGCCACAATATCAAAAAAGTAACTGACACCATTACTTTTAATCGCAGTTATTCTGTTATTAGCTCCTACCTCTAAAGTTTCAACAATTGCATCATAGTTGATAGTGACATTGGCTTCTTCTGCCAGTTTGACCAAATGTGTTGTAATTTGATGCATTCCTTTTTTAGGGAGATAAGCACCAAGATTAAACTCCAAATGCGAAATCATATTCATTAAGGCAGGAGCTTTATATGGATTAGAACCATTATAAGTTGCAAATCGATTGAATAATTGCACTGTTTTTGGATTGGAAAATGTCTGCACATTTTTTTTGTGCATAGTACTGAATAAACCTAAAAATGGTGAAAATAAAATACCTTTTAATGTCTTTAGATTTATAAAGTTTTTCAGCTGATGTAGCGATTGTTTCAAAAACAAGTCTTCGGTAGTTTTAAAATAAAAGGCGTTGCGTTTGATGTGTTTTAAAACAGTTGCTTTTTTTTCATTTAATTTTAAATGTACTTCCTCTGCAAATTCTTCTAAATTAGCGGATGCTTTTAGTTGAGTTCCATCAGGATAAAAATAGTTAGTTATTGTTTCTAATTTCTGGTATTCAAATTGATGTTCGCTTCCTTGCAGATTGGTCAATTCATCTATTAATGAAGGCATTGTAAATAGCGATGGACCCTTATCAAATCGAAATCCATCCATTTTAATTTCACTCAATTTACCGCCAGGATAACTATTTTTTTCGAAAACGGTTACCTTAAACCCTTGATTTGCCAAACGGATTGCTAATGCGATTCCGCCAATTCCAGCTCCAATTACACCAATGGTTTTTGTCATTTTTTAATTAAAAATATATGTAAAATTAATTTTTTAAAAAAGGTTATTAGTATAACAAAAGTTAAAAAACTCCGAAAAATAAAAAACTAAAAGTTACCTAAATATTAAAACTCTATGTTTGTACAAATTTAAAAACCCCAACTTAAATCAATCAAGTTAGGGTTTTTTTAATATGTAAAAAAATATTATCTTCTATCATCACGTCTCTCAGGTCGTGGACCTCTATCCTCTCTTGCAGGAGCATTCTCGTCTCTGGGAGGTCTAGGCAAAAGCGCTTTTCTAGAAACTTTCTCTTTTCTAGTTTTTGGGTCCATTCCTAAATATTTCACTAGGAAAACATCACCCATATTCACAACATCAGTAACATTCTCAGTACGTTCCCATGCCAGTTCAGATACGTGAAGTAAAACCTCATTACCTGGAGCTTCTGTATATTCCACAACAGCGCCAAAGTCTAACATTTTAATCACTTTTACCTCATAGCTCTCATTCATTTGTGGCTTAAAAATAATAGAATCTATTTTAGCCAATACTTTTGCAATACCGTCTGGGTCAGTTCCTAAAATTTCTACAACACCTTGTTCATCCACTTCGTTTATCACGATAGTACAACCAGTAGCTTTTTGCAACTCCTGAATCACTTTTCCTCCAGGACCAATCAAGGCACCAATGTAAGCACCAGGAATAGTTCGTTTAATAATTTTTGGAGCATATTTTTTAACGTCAGCTCTTGGTGTAGCTAATGTCTCGGTAAGTTTACCTAAAATGTGCAAACGACCATCACGAGCCTGAGCAAGAGCAGCCTCCATAATTTCATATTTTAAGCCGTCTATTTTAATATCCATTTGGCAAGCGGTAATTCCGTCTGCTGTTCCCGTTACCTTGAAATCCATATCGCCCAAATGATCTTCATCTCCAAGAATGTCAGATAAAACAGCATAACGATCACCTTCAGAAATCAATCCCATGGCAATACCAGAAACAGGTTTTATCATCTGTATTCCAGCATCCATTAAGGCTAAAGTTCCCGCACAAACTGTAGCCATAGATGATGAACCGTTTGATTCTAACACTTCCGACACAATTCTTATTGTATAAGGGCAATCTAATGGAATCATGTTTTTCAAAGCACGTTGTGCCAAGTTACCGTGTCCTACTTCACGTCTCGAAGTTCCTCTTAAAGGTTTTGCTTCTCCTGTAGAAAATGGTGGAAAGTTATAATGTAAATAGAATTTTTCCTCTCCTTGTTCAGATGGTGAATCTATCTGGTTCGCCTCTCTTGATGTTCCTAAAGTGGCTGTAGCCAATGCCTGAGTTTCTCCTCTAGTAAATAATGCCGAACCGTGAACTCTTGGTAAATAATCTACCTCACACCAAATAGGTCTAATTTCAGATGTTTTTCTGCCATCAAGTCGCGATCCTAATGATAAAATCACTTCTCTAACAGCTTCTTTATTAGTTTTAGAAAAATATTTAGATACTAAATCGCCATTTTCAGCTAATTCTTCTTCGGTAAATGCTGCCTTCACATCTGCTTTCACTTCTGCAAACAAAGCACTTCTTTCTTTTTTACCAGTACCTTCTTTCGCGATAGCAAAACATCTATCATAAGCTAACGAACGTACTTTTGCATAAATTTCATCGTCAGATTTTTCTGTATCATACGTACGAACTTCTTTCTTTCCAAAAGCCGCTTGTAAACGCTCTTGAGCTTCAATTTGAGTTTTGATGTGTCCGTGTGCAAATTTTATGGCTTCAACCATATCAGCTTCCGAAATTTCTTTCATTTCGCCTTCCACCATTGCAATAGAATCTTTAGAAGCCCCAATCATCATGTCGATATCAGATAATTCTAATTGATTTCGTGACGGATTTATTACAAATTTCCCCTCTATTCGAGCCACTCGTGCTTCTGAAATTAAGGTCGAAAAAGGTAAATCGGATAAGGCTAATGCAGCCGATGCTGCTAATCCTGCAAGTGCATCGGGCATAACTTCTTCGTCATGACTCATCAACTGAATCATTACTTGAGTTTCTGCGTGATAATCATTTGGAAAAAGCGGACGCAAAACACGGTCTACCAGTCGCATTGTCAATACTTCACTATCACTCGGACGTGCTTCTCTTTTGAAAAAACCGCCAGGAAAACGTCCTGCCGCTGCAAATTTTTCACGATAATCTACCGTTAATGGTAAAAAATCTACGTTTGGGTTTGCCGTTCTTGCAGAAACTACCGTTCCTAACAACATGGTGTCGCCCATTCTTACTACTACTGAACCGTCGGCTTGTTTAGCCAGTCTTCCAGTCTCGATTGTGATGCTTCTGCCATCACCTAAATCGATTGTTTCTTTAAATAACTGTGGAATCATAATTTTTTTTGTTATTGATTTAACATTGGTTTTAGTCTGCCTGTCGGCTGACACGAGTTGTTGTGTTGTTGGTGGCGTAGTTACTGCCTAAAACCCAATGAAAAACCAAACTTTTTTTTAAAAAGCGCATTATTATTGTAAAAAAAAAGAGGCGCGTGAGCACCTCTTTTAGTATGAATTATTTTCTAATTCCTAATTCTTTAATAAGCTCACGATATTTAACAACATCTTTCTTTTTTAAGTAATCCAGAAGACTTCTTCTTTTACCTACTAAAAGTACTAAGGAGCGCTCTGTATTAAAATCATGACGATTTTTTTTCAAGTGCTCAGTTAAATGTGAGATTCTGAAAGTAAACAAGGCAACTTGACCTTCTACTGAACCAGTATTTTCAGATTTTCCACCGTGTTGAGCGAAAATTTCTGCTTTTTTTTCTTTACTAAGATACATTCCAATATTATATTAAATGATTATTATGTATGAACTAAGATTTTCTCAATTCGAGCGCAAATATAATTAAAATTATGGGATATAAATTATTAAAAATGAAGTTTTTTAAATTATTTAATTTTGTAGAACGGTTTGTTTGTAGAAAGTGGATTTACGCTTAAAGTTTGCCTTGACGGATGAATAACTAAATCCATATCTTTCATAGGTACTGCGTCTAGTAAAGTTTCATTTTCAATTACCTTAGTACCTAGAAACCAAAATCTGTTCACGAAATCAGCTCGAATTGGCCCAACATAAGGAAGACTATGAATTTTTTCAACTACCGTTTGAACATCTCTCATTTCGTGTGTTTCTAAACTTAATCGACTTGCTACACTTTCTGAAATGCACAAATGTAAAGCACTAGAATTTACTAACGAAGTCAATTCTATTGGTAATAAATCTGGTAGTTTTGGATTACTCAATTTTATTTTGGCATAAACTAATACCATATACATTAAATTTACTAAAATATAATGAATCTAAAACAACTTAGCAACCTGTTGATTTACAAATTCTAAAAACCGTTCGTCATCTACAGAAAATGGATTTATTATATGTGAATCGATATCTATTTGTCCAATATTAATTCCCTTTACAAACAATGGTACTACAATTTCCGATTTAACGGTAAAGCTACAAGCAATGTAATTATCTTGAGCACTCACATCTGGCACAACAAAATTAGAATTTGACACAGCTACTTGTCCACAAATTCCTTTTCCGAATGGGATTACCGTATGGTCAGTTTCTGCACCAACATAAGGACCAAGATGTAACGTTTTAGTTTCGTGATTAGCTAAATAAAATCCAACCCAATTGTAGTAAGAAACAGAATCTGAAAGAAATTGACAAAGGTTTTTCAACTTTTCATCACGTGAAAGGTTTTCTTGTGTTAAAATATTGGTAACTTGAGGTTTTAAATTTTCAAAATTCATTTTATATAATTTTTCTGCAAAAGTAATTATTGACAGTTCGAACTTTTATATAAATTTGTTAAAAATTAAAATTTGAAAAAATATTTATCAGATTATAAACCGTTTCTACTTTTCTTAGCCAAATTTTTTGCAGTTTATCTTGTTTTAACTTTTGCATATCAAAGTTATTTGTTTGAGTTTGATACAAATAAAAATGAAGTTGATGGTTTTACTAAAACAGTGGCATCTCAAACTGAAATTGTCTTGTCTATCTTTGATAACCATTCGTTTATAATGAAAAACTTGAAAGAACCGTGCGTTAATTTGTTTTTTCATAATCAGTGGGTAGCCCGAATTATTGAAGGTTGTAACGCTCTAAGCGTGATAATTTTATTTATAAGTTTTGTTTTTGCCTTTACCGGAAAATTTGGCAAAACAATTGTATTTATACTTTTTGGAAGTTTGATAATTCATTTTTTTAATATAGTTCGAATTGCATTATTGGCAATGTCAGTCTACTATCATCCTAAATCTCAAGAATTTTTACACAATATAGTATTTCCACTTTTTATTTATGGTGTTGTATTCTTGTTGTGGATAATTTGGGTAAATAAATTTTCTTTTTATGCTTCAAAACCTTATAAAAAATAAATTTCGTATTGTTTTAGGTGCTATCCTGATACTGACTTTAATAGCAATCAGAGCTTTTGAAACCCGTTTATTTTACGATCCATTTATTGCATATTTTAAATCAGAATATTTTAATTTACCCTTTCCCAAAATCAAAATGATCAAGCTTTATTTGAGCTTAGCATTTCGATTTTATTTAAATTCAATGATTTCTATTGCATTACTTTATGTTATTTTCAAAGACACAAAAATTGTAAAATTCGCAACATTTTTATACTTAGTATTCGGTTCTATTTTATTAATAAGTTTTGTGTTTACACTTCATTTTTTTGGTGAACACAGTAAAATGACTCTATTTTATATAAGACGTTTTATCATGCAACCTCTACTTTTAATGTTGTTTATACCTGCTTTTTTCTATCAAAAAATAAGTAAAAAATAATTGTTTCAAATAGGTCAATTTATTAGTTTGTATTTACTTATCTCTTGTAGAAACAATTAACATTTTTATAATAAATTAAATGCTTAATTTTACTTTAGAAAATGTAAAATAAAAAAGCTATGAAAACAATTAAATTTATTCCCGTATTATTTCTGTTCATTTTAGCCTCCTGTAGTTCAGTTAGGGTTAATGCTGATTATGATAAAAATGTAGATTTTAGTTCGTTTAAAACGTATGCATATCACAAAAACGGAATTGATAAAGTAGAAATTTCCGACCTTGATAAGCGTAGAATTTTGAGAGCCATCGATGCAGAAATGTTATCTAAAGGACTGACTAAAAGTGAGTCACCAGATTTATTAGTAAATATTTTTACCAAAGAGCGTGAGCAAGTGGATGTAAATCAATTTAATGCTGGTTGGGGTTTTGGATGGGGATTTGGCTGGAGTCCATTTTTTTATGGAGGAAACACTAGTATCAATCGATATACCGAAGGAACCTTGTACATTGATTTAATAGATGCAAAGAAAAAAGAATTAATATGGCAAGGTGATGGTGAAGGAGTTCTTACCCAAAACACTGAAAAAAAAGACCAAGTAATAAATGAATTTGTTACTAAAATTTTAGCTCAATATCCGCCAGCAACAAAAAAATAAATAAGTTTAAAGAAATGGTTTTCAAATTAATGATGCCCCAAAAAAGTTAGATTCTATTTGGGGCATGTTTATGAATAGTAAAGTTCTATATCTACATGTATTTAAATTAGTATGTAAAAAAATGATTGTAAGAAATATTTTATAAAGTATTAGCTCAAAAAAAAATCTGCCCAGTAGCAGATTTAATTTATTTAAAATTTAATTTATTTTGAACTATAAACGGTCAGTTTATTATTGAGTTCTTTGTTGCTTTTAAGCGCTTTTTGTTGATCTAGTGAAAGTCCTGAGATAAATTTTTCGGTATATTTTGAAAATGCCAATCTTTTTTCTTCTTCTGTTTTACAGTTTGCTAAAGCATCCGATCTCATAAAAAGCAAAGTGGTTAAATCATTTCGTAACGATTCAGATAAATTTAAACTTGCTCCTGCTTCTTTAGCTAAAGCTAAGTTGTACTCTTTTGCTTTCACTTGATTATCTTCAGATTGAACTGGTGTTGAACTCATCATTTTAACTTGCTCTTGGGCAGAAACATTAAAACTAAAAAAAAGTGTAAGGGCAATAATTGAAACTATTTTTTTCATGATGTTGATTTTAAATTATTATCAAACGAAAATACATTTTTTTTTTGAAATGTAATTTTTTTTAAGAATTTATTTTATTTCCCCAAATATTCCACAATTTTATTCTCACCATTAACTACAATTTTCATTAGACCTAGTTTTGATATTGCCTTGCTGGCAGTATCCCATTTTTTTCCGCTCAAATCAGCTTTTATTTTTAAATCGCCAATAGAAATTCCTTCGTTAGCTTTTAGAATTTCGATGATGTGTTTTTCATCAGCGCTGAGTTCTATTTGTTTTTTCTCAGGTCGCATTTGCGGGAAAAATAATACTTCTTGAATAGAAGAATTGTTTGTT
>JACMPO010000121.1 GCA_014377455.1 Flavobacterium sp. | reverse complement strand
CTTGACCTGTTATCACACCAAATTTTTTGGTCAAAATAATTGAATCAGTGTTGTTTTTAAAAATTTCCATAACAATTTTTATTTTATTTACGAATAAAAATAGAGTATGGTTTAGGGTATTAAGTTTAATTCAAAAAAAAATCACTCATCATCGATAAGTGATTTTAAAGTGGAGTCGCCGAGAATCGAACTCGGGTCCAAACAAGCAATCAAAGAGCCTTCTACACGCTTATTTCCTGATTGAGTTTTCGTTATTTCGCTAGGCCAGAAACAGCCACAAAATACTTATCTTCTTTAATTTTCGTAACAGCTTCAAAGCTACGCTGCTCTTAGGTTTATGTTTACGATTTACCTTTATCGACCGCCACAAACCAAAGCTTTCGAGGTAAATCCTGCTTTCCTACCTTGTAGGAACTAGGCTAATCTTACTATGATTCAGATTATGCAGCAAGAGCGTAGTTTCCTTCGCCGTTTATGTTTTTGTGAATTTGGATTAACGAGCAAAAGTCACAATGCTCGACGTGCTTACAATTTAATTCCACTTGCTGTCAAAACCAGTCGACCCCAATGTTAAAAAATAATTTATGAACTGCAAAGATAGCAATTCAATGATTAAAAGAAATTAATTATTTTTTAAAATATTTAAAGCTTTTTAAAAAAGAATGTATCACTCTTTAATACTATCATTAAATTTGAAAGGATAATCTCCAAATAAAACTGACAAATTCTTAAGTTGATAGGTTTTGTGTGTAAATTTATTAGATAATGCTATGATTACTGCATTTTCTTTTCGTAATGTTATGTAAGATGAGGTGTTTCCGTGCCACCATCCATTGTGATAAAAAAGTTTTTGGCCCGTTTCCCATTCCCGAATTCTAATTCCTAAACCATAATTTTTTATACCCTTACTTTCATAACTGTATCCTGTAAAAACTTTGTCTAACAAATCTTTGCTCAAAAAATTCGATGAATTTCGAGCACAATCAAATTTTAGTAAATCTCTTGGTGTGGAATAAATATTTTTATCACCATAAATGGCATCGAGAAAATCAAATGGATATTTTACATAATTTTCTTTGTATGAAGGTGTTGCTTTGTCTTTTGGAGTTTCTTCATCAAAAACAAAAGTATCTTTCATTTCCAATGGTTCAAAAATTATTTTTTTCATTGCTTCCCGATATTTCATTCCAGTTATTTTTTCAATAACCAAGGCGAGCAAAACATAGTTTGTGTTACAGTAGCTAAAATGAGTATCAGTTTTATATTCCAACGGAATATTTTTTGTAATAATGATATTTAAAATATCTTTATTTGTCATCGTTTTGCTTTTGTCCCAGATTGCTTTATTATCAGTAAAATAGCTGTATTTCCGTATGCCGCTTCGATGATTTAAAAGTGTTTTTATAGTAACATCAGGATAAGGAAAACCTTTAAAATAAGTAGTTAATTTGTCATCTAAACTAATTTTTTTAGCATCAATTAACTTCAATATAGCAGTAGCAGTTAGAACTTTACTTACAGATGCAATGTGTAATGGAGTTTCGGGTGCATTTAAAATATTATGTTCTTTATCGGCAAAACCTTCATATTTTTCATAGATAATTTGACCATTTTGTGCTACTAAAAAACTCACATTTTCAAAATTTTCTTTCCAGTGATGGACAAAAAAATTATCAATTTGTGCTTGTTTTGATATTATGTATGTTTCTGAAAGTCTTGGAAGTGTATCTTTTGCAGGAAACATTGCGTAAACTAAAGCGGGTTTCTGATTAAGTAGTAAAGCTATTTTATTTTTTTTATTGCAACTGCCGATAAGCAGAAAAATTAAAATACCAAGAAAGAAAGCTATTCTATTAAAAAAAAAATTCATTATCAGATGTTAAAAAACAAATATAGAAAACAATTTTAATTTCAAAAACCTTGATATTGTTAATATTTGAAAAACTTATGAACGCAGTTGTAGCACTATTTTTTATTTATAATAAAAAGTTTTGAAAACGTTTTCGTTACTACTACTTTTGAAATCTAAAAAAAAATAAACAAAATGAAGTTTGGCATTATAAAAGAAAGAAAAAATCCACCTGATAGAAGAGTAGTTTTTACACCAGATGAATTAGTTCGGCTAAAAAAAGAACATCAAGAAGCAATTGTAGTTGTAGAAAGTTCAGAGATCAGAATTTTTTCAAATTCTCAATATGCTGATTTGGGTATTGATGTAACAACTGATATGACTGATTGTGATGTGCTTTTTGGTGTTAAAGAGGTTCCTATTGAAAATTTAATTCCAAATAAAAAATATTTTTTTTTCTCACATACTATAAAATTTCAACCTCACAACAGAAAACTATTAAAAGCGATTTTAGAAAAAAACATTGAACTTTATGATCATGAAACTATTGTAGACTCTGGTAACAAACGTTTAATTGGTTTTGGGAGATATGCCGGCATTGTTGGAGCTTACAACGGCTTTAGAGCCTTTGGATTAAAATTTGAATTGTTTAATCTTGCAAAAGCCTCAGTTTTATCTGGTAAAGAAGAATTGCTTATTCGTTTAAAAAGACAAGTTTTGCCCAACATCAAAATTGTTTTAACTGGTCACGGCAAAGTAGGAATGGGTGCCAAAGAAATTTTAGATGGTGTGAAAATTAAACAAGTTTCGGTTGACGATTTTTTAAACAAAATATATTCAAAACCTGTATATACTCAAATTGATGTTTTAGATTATAATAAACGAATAGACGGTAAAAAACTTGATAACGAAGATTTTTATAAGAATTCGAAAGAATACATTTCTGATTTTGAAAGATTTACAAAGGTTGCAGATATTTTTATGGCGGGTCATTTTCATGGTAATGGTGCACCAGATATTTTAACTCAAAGTATGTTAAACTCTAAAGATTGCAAAATTAAAGTAGTGGCTGATATTTCATGTGATGTTGATGGTCCTATTGCTTGTACATTAAGATCTTCTACAATTGCAGATCCTATTTATGGTTACTTACCTACAGAAAATAAAGAAGTGCCATATTCTCATCCAGGGGCAATTGTTGTTATGGCTGTAGATAATTTACCTTGTGAACTCCCTAAAGATGCAAGCGAAGGTTTTGGCGAAATGTTTATGGAACATGTTATTCCAGCATTTTTTAATGGCGATAAAGATGGAATCCTAGCTCGAGCAAAAATGACTGAAAACGGAAAATTAACACCAAGATTTAGTTATTTACAAGATTATGTTGATGGATTATGATTTTTTTAAATATCAAATCCAACAAAAGATAATAATTTCGTTAATAACTAATTATCAAAGCGTACTATATTTTTAAGATTAAATGTATTTTTAAAAAAATATTCATCGAAAATGAGAAAATTACAAGTACTATTTTTTTTAGTTTCTGTTTATGGCACTTTTGGACAAAACGTATCGTCGCCGTCCAAAAACATTTTATTAGGTTTTAAATTGACATCCGATGGAAAACCAACTTATTCTGTAAATTACAAAACTAAAAATATCGTAAAAGAAAGCATGTTGGGAATTGCTTTAAAAGAATCTCAAAGCTTAGAGTCCGATTTTAAAATAGATTCTATTTCCCAGAAAACTTTAAATGAAATTTGGCATCCTGTTTTGGGAGAACAGTTAAATATCAAAAATAACTATAATGAGATGGTTGTTGCCATGACGCAATTATCTTCTAACCGAAAATTGAATATTATTTTCAAAGTGTTTGATGAAGGTGTGGCTTTTCGTTATGAATTTCCGAAACAAGAAAAACTCAATTATTTCATTATTTCAGACGAGAAAACTCAATTTAATTTAACGGGAAATCACAAGACTTTTTGGATTCCAAGCGATTACGATAGTCAAGAATACTCTTATAACGAAACAAAATTATCTGAAATAGATAATTCAAAATTAGATATGAATAATGGGATAGGAGTGAAGACCATTTTAAGTTCCTTTAGAGTGCAATCACCATTAATGATGAAATCTCAAGATGGAATTTATATAAATATCTTCGAAGCTGCAGTTGTAAATTACCCGATAATGCATCTAGATGTTGATACAAAAACCTATGGATTGACTTCAAATTTGGTTCCAAATGCCATTGGCGATAAAGCTTATTTACAAACACCTTGCATTTCCCCCTGGAGAACGATTATGATAAGTGACGATGCACGAGATATTGTAAGTTCAAAAATGATTTTGAATTTGAACGAACCGTCAAAAATTGAGGATACATCGTGGATTAAACCGATGAAGTATGTAGGAATTTGGTGGGAAATGCACGTTGGATTATCCACTTGGGATTATGCAGGATCGCAAAATGCGCAAAATGCAGCAGATGGAACATTAAAACCTTCGGGCAGACATGGCGCAACTACAAAAAACACAAAACGATACATCGATTTTGCTTCAAAAAATGGTTTTGATGGTGTTTTGGTAGAAGGGTGGAATGTAGGCTGGGAAGACTGGTTTGGAAACTGGAAGGAAAATGTTTTTGATTTTACAACGCCCTATCCTGATTTCGATTTGAAGGCAGTTACTGATTATGCAAAATTGAAAAACGTGAAAATGATTATGCATCACGAAACTTCGGGTTCTGTAGCTAATTATGAGCGTCATTTGGACAGAGCAATAAATTTGATGAAACAATATGGTTATCCAGCTGTAAAATCAGGTTATGTAGGTCGGATAATTCCAAGAGGTGAATTTCATGACGGGCAAACTATGGTAAATCATTATAATTTTGTGGCACAGCGAATGGCAGAAAATAAATTGATGTTGAATTCGCACGAAAGTTCGCGACCAACTGGTTATAGCCGAACTTATCCAAATTATATTGCTGCAGAAGCAGCGAGAGGAACTGAATTTAATGCTTGGTCAGTTGGAAATCCGCCAATGCACGAAACTATTTTGCCGTTTACCAGATTGCTTGGTGGTCCAATGGATTATACTCCTGGAATTTTTGAAATTAAAATGAGTCATTACGATTTAAAAAAGACCGAGCAAGTTCATACCACTTTAGCAAAGCAGTTGGCACTTTACGTTACTATGTATTCACCTTTACAAATGGCCGCCGATTTACCAGAGAATTATGAAAAATATCCTGATGCTTTTCAATTTATTAAAGATGTTGCTGTAGATTGGCAGGACTCGAAATATTTAGAGGCAGAACCTGGCGATTATATCACGGTTGCCCGGAAAGCAAAAAATTCTGAAAAATGGTTTTTAGGTTCAATAACCGATGAAAATGCTCGTATAACGGAAATAAAACTGGATTTTTTAACTCCAAAAGTCAAATATAAAGCCATTATTTATCAAGATGGAAAAACTGCGGATTGGAAAAATAATCCTATCAATTATGAAATAAAAACCATGCAAGTAACATCAAAATCAAAAATTAAATTAATTTTAGCAAGTGGTGGTGGAACTGCAATTTCATTTGAACCGATTAAATAAAATCAGCTGTTTAAACTTTTTAAATATAAAAATCATAATCAACTAAACCATAAACCATGAATACAACCAAAACGAATTGGGCTAAATTTATTCCACTTGTAACAGTTTTCTTTTTCTGGGGATTTGTTGCGGCAAGTAACGATATTTTGATTCCAGTTTTCAAAAAAGCATTCCATTTATCACAGGCACAAAGTCAGTTAGTTGCTTTTACTTTTTATATAGCTTACACCGTTGGGTCATTAATTTATTTGCTTATTTCATATCTCATTAAAGGAGATTTAATAAACCGAATAGGCTATAAAAATTCGCTGGCATTGGGATTATTAATTTCAGCACTGGGAACATTACTATTTTATCCGGCTGCAAATTTGGGATCTTTTCCGTTAATGTTATCAGGATTATTTATAGTTGCTCTTGGGTTTTCGTTGCAGCAAACAGTTGCAAACCCATTGGCTATAGTTCTTGGACCCATTACAACGGGTTCACAAAGATTAACTATGGCTGGTGGGATAAATAATTTAGGAACCACAATTGGTCCGTTAATAGTCAGTTTTGCAATTTTTGGAGCTGCAACATCTACATCAACTGAAATGAGTATAGAAAGTGTAAAAATTCCATATCTCATTTTAGGATTGGCTTTTTTGGTAGTTGCCATTATGTTAAAATTCTCATCCTTACCAGATAAACCCGAAATTGTTGTAGAAGCAGATATTGAAGTAGCATCTATCGTTAGAAATTCAGCTTTAAAATTTCCACAATTAATTTTAGGTATGGTTGCAATTTTTATTTATGTTGGTGTGGAAGTTGCCACAGCAAGTAATCTGCCTGCTTACATGGAAAAAAACCTAGGATTTTTAACGAAAGATGTGGCTCCGTATATTTCGCTGTATTGGGCAAGTATGATGATTGGAAGATGGACTGGCGCGGTAGAAGCCTTTACAGATAAAATGAGCACTCAAAAAATTTTACGTTTTATAGCTCCATATTTAGCTTTTGGAATTTTTCTAACAGTTAACGCTATTGCTAAACACGATTTGACACCGTTTTATGTTTATGCACTAATTATTTTAGTGTTAATTGGAGCTGATATTGCTAGTAAAGGAAACCCAGCACGAATGATATTTTTATTTTCAGGGTTAGGAATTATTGCCTTAATAATTGGAATGTCAACATCTGGAATGGTGAGCGTATATGCTTTTATTAGCGTCGGACTATTTTGTAGTACACAGTGGCCATGTATTTTTACTTTGGCATTAAGCGGACTTGGGAAACACACTAGTCAGGGAAGTAGTTTTTTAATTATGATGATTATGGGTGGTGGTTTTGTAAGTTTACTTCAAGGATATATTGCCGATATTACAACGATTCAAACAAGCTATTTTATTGACGTCTTGTGTTTTATTTACCTATTGTTCTTTGCATGGAAAGTAAGTACAATATTAAAGGATCAAGGGATTCATTTTGACAAAAAAGTAAGTGCGGCTCACTAAACAAAATATTTTAGTTATACAGAAATACGTCTCATAACCTGAGGCGTTTTTTTATATATCTACTATGGAGTTTTATTTATTTTGAAAATATTAGTAGTGATATACAAATTATTATATTTGAGTATCACGAATACTTTAAAACTAAAAAGCGCATTATCAATATTGAGGCAAACAAAAACAGCCTCATATTTTATTATGAGACTGCTTTTTCCTACCTAAAAAAAATTAACCCAATTTTTAATTTACTAAT
>JACMPO010000120.1 GCA_014377455.1 Flavobacterium sp. | reverse complement strand
TTAAAACTACAGTAAAAATATTATTTGGATAGGATTGATCAATATTGATATAATTTGTTGTTTTACCTTCGCCCGCTAATTTATAAGATGCAATTTTACCCTTTACCCAAACAAGTTTTCCTATGTTTTCAGCAACTTTTGATGTTTGTATAGTATCCTGTGCAAATAAAATGGATGAAAATAATAATGCAAATAAAATAAGTGATTTTTTCATTTCAAATTAATTTAGTTGTTTAATCAAATAAATGTAAACAGGAAAGTGATCGCTAAAACCTTCTTCATTTGCTGAGTGTCGTAGCGGATATCCTTTATATTGACCTGTAGTTTGTATCATGAATGGTTTATTGTAAATTCCTGCTTTCCAATAACGGTATGAAGAATAATCTGTTTGAACATATTGTTGTGAAACCATTATTTGGTCAAAAATATCACCTGCATCTCGATAAAAAAGTGAGGCATTTCCTTCTTTAGCCATTTGTTCAAAAGGGTTGTAAATATCCCTTGGTTCCTTTAATTCTGTTTTTTTCAACTTAGCACCAAGCCCTACCTTTACACTTTTATTATAGGTTCCATCATTCAAATCGCCCATTGTGATTATTTTTGCATTAGGGTTTATTTTGATTAACGAATCAATAATTTTTCGATTCATACGTCCTGCTTCTTCTCTAAAAGGACTACTTTTCTTTTCGCCACCCGATCTTGAAGGCCAGTGATTTACTAATATATTCATTTCCTCACCATCTAAAAATCCAGTTACCAAAAGAATGTCTCTTGTATAAACTCGGTTATCTTTAGCAACTTCAATTTTATCGTCAGTAATTTCTTCTTTTTCTTTTTCTTTTTCTTTTTCTTTTTTTGGAATAACAGTTTCTACTTTTCTGTAAATTAATAAAGGAATATTTGATGTGCTGGTAACTTTAAAGTGTTTTTTTTGATATAAAAGTGCTACGTCAATTCCTCTTTTATCTGGGGAATCAAAATGAACTATACCGTAATCTGAATTAATTAACTTGGGTTGTTTTATTAAATCTTCTAGCACTCCACGATTTTCAATTTCAGAACCACCTATAAACGTTGGTGAATTATTAGGATTATCACCCGATCCTATTTCGGACAAGACTCGCGCTAAATTTTCTAGTTTGTGATGGTATTTTTTTGATGTCCAGTTTTGAGAACCTTTAGGAAGCCACTCTTCGTCATTATTTGGACCGTTAATTGTGTCAAAAAGGTTTTCAAAATTATAAAATGCTACTGTGTGCACAATATATTTTTTTGCTTGTGAATTTGCATTGATTGTTGCGAATAAAACAATAAAAGGGATAATAAAATTTTTAATTTTCATAAAACGTAAATTAAATTAATGTCAAGTTTATTACAAACTCGGTGCCAAAAGTAATACTATTATTAAAATAATGTACATTTGCCGTCGTTAAGTTTGAATTAACATTAATAACCAAAAATTAACCTTAAATTATTTTATGAAAAAATTTGTTTTTAGTATACTATTTGTACTGCAAGCCGTATTTGTTTTTGCCCAAAGCTCCGCGGGATTAACCGCAAAAGTTTTGGATTCAAAGTCACAAAAACCTCTTCAAAATGTAACTGCTACTATTCAGAATACGAGCTTTACAGCAATTTCTGACATATCAGGAAAATTTATTTTCAGCGATATTCCAGCCGGAACACAATTATTAATGGTTAAAACCGTTGGTTATAAAGATCAACTTTTTACCGTTGAACTTGAAAAAGGGAAAGTATTAGATTTGGGAATTGTGATAATGGAAGAAGACATTACACAAGAGCAACAAGCAAATTTAGTTACCATTACAGATAATGATTTGGGTGACGATAATAGTGGGTCAGAAAGTACCTCGGGATTACTTCAAGCTTCTCGCGATGCGTTTCAACAGGCTGCTGCTTTTAACTGGGGTCAAGCTCGTTTTAAAGTTCGTGGACTTGATAATCAATATGCAACTGTTATGATAAATGGAGTTGTAATGAATAAAATTTATGACGGAAGACCACAATATAGTAATTGGGGAGGATTGAATGACGCAACAAGAAATCAGGAATTTACATATGGTTCATCAGCATCTGATTATAGTTTTGGAGGGATTCTGGGGACAAATCAAATTAATACTAGAGCCTCGTTATATCGTCCAGGAAATAGAGTTTCCGCTACGGGAACTAACACAAATTATAACGGTAGAATAATGGGAACAATGGCATCTGGAATGAGAAAAGATGGTTGGGCTTATGCTATTTCTGCCTCTAGAAGATTTGCCAATGAAGGATATTTTGAAGGAACTACCTATAGTGCAAATTCTTTTTTTGCAAGTTTAGAAAAAAAATTATCTAGCAAAAACAGTTTGAATTTAACTACTATATACGGTCAAAATAATAGAGGTAAAAATTCGCCAAATACGGAAGAAGTTAATGGCTTGAAGAGTATAAAATATAATTCGTATTGGGGTTATCAAGACGGTAGAAAAAGAAATTCGAGAGTAAAAACTGTTGAAGAGCCTATTTTTATTTTGAGTGACTATTGGAAGGTTACCAAAAAAACAAATATAAATACAAATGTATCTTACCAATTTGGTAAAATTGGCAATACTAGATTAACCTATCAAGGAGCAGATAATCCAGATCCTACTTATTATAAAAAATTACCAAGTTACTTTACATCAATTTATGACACTAACGGAAATTTTACACCAGAATATGATAATGCAGCAATAGCACAAGCAAATTTTCAGGCAGACGGTCAGTTAAACTGGAATGATTTAGTTCTAGCAAACAAAGCTAGTGGAGACGGGCACAGTTATTACACCCTTTATGAAGATAGAACCGATGACAAATTATTCAATGCTAATATAATTATGAATTCGCAATTAGCAGATAATATTGTTTTTAATGCAGGTGCAACTTATAAAAATTTAAAATCTCATAACTTCCAAAATATGTTGGATTTGTTAGGTGGTAATTATTTTAACGACGTAACTCTTTTTGGGACAGGATTTAATCAACAACAATCTGATTTAAATAATCCAAATAGAACTGTAAAAGTAGGTGACACTTTTGGTTATAATTACAATTTGAATTCAAATGTAATGGATGCATTTACTCAATTCAGATTTACTTACAAAAAATATGAATTTTATGTAGCACAAACTTATTCAAGAACAGAATATCAAAGAGATGGATTATTCAAAAACGGATATTATCCAACAAATTCATATGGTAAAAGCGAAAAACTTCATTTTGATAACTTCGGATTTAAGGGAGGAATAACTTA
>JACMPO010000119.1 GCA_014377455.1 Flavobacterium sp. | reverse complement strand
TTTTTTTTTGAATTAAACTTAATACCCTAAACCATACTCTATTTTTATTCGTAAATAAAATAAAAATTGTTATGGAAATTTTTAAAAACAACACTGATTCAATTATTTTGACCAAAAAATTTGGTGTGATAACAGGTCAAGAAGTTATTTTGAAAAAATGCTTGGATTTAAATAAAATTAGCTTTGAAAAAATCAGTAGAGTTAACTTAATTAAACAGAGAGTATATTATACAAATTTCGCTTTTTTTGTAATAAGTACTTCATTATTAGTTTCTATCTTTGCGATAAATGACTTAGAAATGTTTTCTAAAATGGGAATTGCATTTATTGCAAGTAGTAGTTTCTTATTATCTGTTACACACAAATTTTATTTTTATTTACTGATTATAAAGTTAAAAAATAAAAAAAATTACACCATAAAGTCGACCCAATTTCAACGCGATTGCATGAAAGAATTTTATTTCTCCATACTCAAAAGAGTAAAAAAGCAAAAACAAATTATATTTGAAAAAACAGAGCAACAAGTCCATTCAGCTTAGACAGTTTTTATGGTATTTCCACCGCACCTTTCCAATTCATAAAACCACCTTCAAGATTATAAACGTTTTCGAAACCTAGTTGCGACATAATGTTGCAAGCTTGTGCGCTACGTCCGCCACCTTTACAGTAAACAAAATACTTTTTAGATTTATCTAATTTATCCAGTGCACTAATAAATTCTTGACCTTTATATATATCATTTAAAATAGCATCTGGAATTATTCCGTCGTTACACTCGTCTTGAGTTCTTACGTCTAGAATTATAGCATCAAGTGCCGATGAGAGCTTCGTTGTCCAATCATTTTGTGATAAATTCATCTTCTTTTTTTTCAAAAATAGCAATTTCAACTGAATGACAAACCATCAAATTACAAAATCTTAACAAAAAAATAACATACATTTGTATATACAAATATAAAAACTATGTACATTTGTATCTACAAATATTACCATTACAATTATGAAAATAGAAGATGTAGTAAAAAGTATAATAGTAATGGATGATGCCCGAAAATTGGTATTAAATATAATGTATACTAGTAATATTGTTTCAGATAAATTTAATGAAATCATGAAACCAAATGATTTATCTAGTGAACAATATAATGTGCTCAGAATACTAAGAGGTCAAAAAGGTTGCCCTGCAAACATGTGTTTGATACAAGAACGGATGATTGCAAAAAATAGCAATACAACCAGATTAATAGATAAATTATTGTTTAAATCTTTAGTTACTCGAGAAGTTTGTCCAGATAATAGACGCAAAATAGAAGTCCAAATTACACAGAAAGGATTGGATTTATTAACACAATTAGATTCAAGTGTTACTGGAAATGAGCAACTTTTTGCGAGTAATTTATCATCAGAAGAGCAAAAACAATTGAATAATTTACTTGAAAAATATAGAACTTTAAATAAATACTAATTATGAGCAATTTTAATCAGGACGCAAATTGGCGTTATTCAACAAAGAAATTTGATACAACAAAAAAAATTTCAAATCAAGATTTAGCAACTTTAAAAGAAGCAATTCGTTTATCAGCTTCCTCTTATGGTTTGCAACCATACCAAGTTATAATTGTTGAAAATCCAGAATTGAGAGCTAAATTGCAACCAGCTTCTTGGGGTCAATCGCAAATTGTAGATGCTTCACACCTTATTGTTTTTGCAAATGAAACTAATGTTGGTGAGGATCAAATAAATGCTTATTTCAAAAATTTAACAGAAACTAGAGGTATTCCAATGGAAGCTGTACAAGGTTATGCCGATTTTATGAAATCGAATATTGTATCATTACCTTTAGAAGTAAGAAATACTTGGACTTCAAAGCAAACCTACATTGCACTTGGAAATTTATTAAACGCTGCAGCCGAATTAAAAATTGATGTAACTCCAATGGAAGGTTTTGTTCCAGATCAATATAACGAAATCTTAGGATTAACAAAACTTGGTTTAAATGCATCTCTAGTTGCCACAATAGGTTACAGATCTGAGGAAGACGAAACACAAAATTATGCAAAAGTGAGAAAATCAAATGAAGATTTATTTATAACGCTATAAAACAAAAACAATTAACTTAATAAATACAAAACAATGAAAAATTTAAAATCTATTGCAATTGCATTACTAGTAACCGTTTCAACTATAGCAGTTGCTCAAACTAAAAAAGTAGATGCAACAAAAAGTAAGATAACTTGGTTAGCGAAAAAAGTAACAGGACAACATTCTGGAACCGTTAACTTAAAAGAAGGTTCATTAGTATTTAAAAAAGCTAAACTTACTGGTGGTTCATTTGTGGTAGATATGTTTACAATACAAGTAACCGATTTGAAAGCTGGCGAAGGTAAAGAGAAATTAGAAGGGCATTTGAACTCAGAAGATTTTTTTGGAACTGATAAATTTAAAACTGCAAATTTGACTTTCAAAACTGTAAAAGCAACAAAAGTTGCTGGTACCTACAGTGTAACTGCAGATTTAACAATTAAGGAAATTACTAGTCCTGTAACATTTGATATCGCAGTAAAAGGAAAAACTGCTAACGCAAAAGTTGTTATTAACAGAACTAAATACGGTATTAAATATGGTTCAGGAAGCTTTTTTGATAACCTTGGAGATAAAGTTATTAATGACAACTTTGACTTAAATGTAACTTTACAATTCTAATTACACAGGGAAACATTGCTATTAAAAGCCTTGAGGGAAAATCTTCAAGGCTTTTTTAATTTAAATAATATTGACTTCGGCTTCAATAAAAATTCCAAATTTATTTAAAATTGTGTTCTGGATATTTTTAGACACTTCAAGAATTTCTTGTCCTGTTGCAGTTCCATAATTGACTAATACCAATGCTTGGTTTTTATGAATTCCCGCATCGCCAAAACGTTTGCCTTTAAAGCCAGCTTGTTCAATAAGCCATCCTGCCGGAACTTTTACCTTTGTTTCTGAAATTACATAATGAGGCATTTCAGGATGCAAAACATAAATTTTATCAAAATTAGTTTTCGAAATTATTGGATTTTTAAAAAAACTACCGCTGTTTCCAAGTTCTTTCGGATCTGGTAACTTACTTTTTCGAATAGAAATTATGGCATTACTTACATCAATTAAAGTGGGTTTTTTGATATTATTTTTTTCTAATTCTTTTATAATATCTCCATAAGATGTATTTATTTTATGATTCTTTTTCGTGAGTTTGAAAATTACTGAAGTAATAACATACTTATCTTTTAACTCATTTTTAAAAATACTTTCTCTGTAACCAAAATTACATTCGGCATTAGTAAATATTCTACTTTCTTGATTATCAATATTTAAAGCATTGCAAGAAACAAAATTATCTTTAATTTCAGTACCATAAGCACCTATATTTTGAACTGGAGTTGTTCCAACATTTCCTGGAATTAATGACATGTTTTCTAGTCCGCCAAAATCGTTATGAATGGTCCAAAGCACAAATTCTTGCCAGTTTTCGCCTGCCATGCTTTCCACCCAGACGTTGTTTTCATCTTCTTTAACAATTTTTTTTCCTTTTAAATCAATGTGAATTACTAAAGCGTCAATATCCTTTGTAAGCAACATGTTACTACCACCACCAAGAATAAATTTTTTTTGATTCACATGTTTTTCCAGAATTGTTTTTAATTCCTCAGTAGTATGAACCGCGACAAACGCTTTTGCTTTCGATTCAATTCCAAACGTATTGTATTTTTTTAAAGAAAAATTAGAATGAATTTGCATTTTAGTTTATTGAAAATTTAAGAGATAATTGGTTTTTAATCCTCAGTTTCGACTGCACGTCTTAAAAAATCATTTAAAGGCTTCAAGATGCTCATTTTTTGAGCAATTATAGCATCAAATTTTGGATCTAAAAATAAAGTATCATCAATTTTTTGCGAAGCTGTAAAACTTTTTAATTTTAAAAATTCTATTGCTGGATGCTCTGGATTATACCCTTTTGGAGCATTTTTTAAAACTGTACCTTCTTCTTTTGATAACGCATTAAATTCTTTTTTAAACTTAGAATCACTTATAATAGTTTCTAAATCATCATGAAAAAATTCAATTTCTTTTCTAATTTTTTTTAACTCTGATGGTTCGGGACACCAAATTCCTCCTGCCAAAAAACTATTCCCTTTTTCATAATGCAAATAATATCCAGAGGAATTTTTATTATTTTTATTAGTAGAAAACCACAATCCAATATTAGTTTTATAAGGTTGTTTGTCCTTTGAAAATCGAATGTCGCGATTAATCCTGAACGTGCAATTTTTAACTTCCAAAGGTTCCAAACTTTTATCTAAAGACTTCATCACTCCTAAAAGTGATGCAATATATTGATGATAGTCTTTTTTGAAACTTTCATAACGCTTTTTATTGGCGTGCATCCATTCGGTATTATTATTGTGCTTTAAATCTTCAATAAATTGAACTGCTTCGTTTGTAATCATTTGTTTATTATTTCTAAAATTTGATTGCCTTTAAAATCTTATAGTTTATAAATGTTTTTTGAATTCATCTTCAGATAAAAACCCAATGTTCCGCCAAACTTCTTTAGCATTTTCATAAATTAAAATTACAGGTAATCCATCAATTTTTAAAGACTCTAACAGCGTTTTGTTTTCATCCGCATCAAGACGAACTATTGTAATTTTACCTTTCATTTCTGTTTGTAATTTCAAAATATAGGGTTCCATAATTTTGCAAGGTTCACACCATTTTGCATAAAAGTTTATAATAATTTTTTTATCTGTTTTTAATAAATCGCCAAATTCCTGCGGGCACATTCCAATAATTTTATCACTAGGTTTTCCAAAACCAGAAGCATTCCACTTCATAATGCCTCCTTTTAAATCGTAAATTTTTGTAAATCCGAGTGTTCCTAATTTCTCTGATGCTAGCTTGCTCCTTCCTACTACTTTGCAGTATATAAAAACAGGTTTTGTTTTATCTAGTTTTTGAACAGTTGCATCAAAATTATCGCCGTTCCAGTTGATATTTGAAGCATTTTCGATATGTTCTATGGCAAATTCAGTTGGAGTTCGAACATCTAAAATTTGTGGATTAATTGAAGTTTTTAGTTTTTCTGCAAATTCTTTTGCATCTATTGTTTCTATAACAAGGTTACTTTGCCCATTGCAAGTGGCAAAAAATGTAATAAGAAATAATGTGATAACTATATTTTTCATTTTACAAAATTATTTTATGTGCTAATTTACAGAATTTAAACCAATCACAAATTGAAAATTTTATAACTCTGATGCGTTGTTTTTACTATATTTTCAGTGCGCTCAGGATGTGTGTCCGAAATAAATAGTTGCCCAAACTGATCTTGATTTACCATTGCCACAATTTTTTCCACACGATCTTCATCTAATTTGTCAAAAATATCATCAAACAATAATATAGGTCTTTCACCACTTTGTTTTTTAACAAATTCAAATTGAGCTAATTTCAGTGCAATTAAAAATGATTTTTGCTGTCCTTGAGAACCAAATTTTTTAATGGGGAAAGAATCTATTTGAAATGACAAATCGTCTTTATGAATTCCAACTGATGTGTATTGTAAAGCTCTGTCTTTATTAATATTGTTTACTAACAAGGTTACCGTATCATTTTCAAAAAGATGACTTTCATAAATTAAAGCGACTGATTCATTGGAATTTGTTATCGCCTGATGGTGTTTTATAAAAATCGGTAAAAAATCTGCAATAAAATTCTTTCGTTTTTCAAATATTAATTGTCCTAAAACATGTAATTGTTCATTATAAATCTGCAACATATCGGTTTCAAAAACATGATTTAACGCAAAATATTTCAACAAGGCATTACGTTGACTTATAATTTTTCCGTATTGAATTATTTGCTGTAAATAGCTTGGATCCAATTGAGAAATAACATTATCTACAAACTTTCGTCTAGTTTCACTTCCTTCAGTTATCAAATCGCTATCGGCAGGAGAAATAATTACTAAGGGAATTAGCCCAATATGATCAGAAAATTTTTCGTAGGCCTTTCCGTTTCGCTTCAATATTTTTTTTTGTCCTTTTTTAAAACTGCTCACAATTTGCTCATTACGGGAAGCTTTTTCAAATTCACCTTCGATAACAAAAAAATCTTGATTGTGTTTTATATTTTGAACTGCAAGCGGATTAAAATAACTTTTACCATTTGCTAAATGATAAATAGCATCGAGCACATTTGTTTTTCCAACACCATTTTTACCAACAAAACAATTGATTTTTGCATTAAAATCAAAATTAATTTCTGAAAAATTTTTGTAATTGAACAATGCAATTTTTTTTAAAAACATCTGTAAAGGCTTGGTGCTATTGAAAAAAATAGCTTCTATTAAAGTCTGTGTAAGCAATTAATACTTGTGGTGTGCAAATTATTAAAAAATATCGACTAAAATCGCTTTTAAATATGAATAAAAATTTTATTTTTGCGCACACTAAAATAACTTAAATGGCAACTTACAATAAAAGAGGTTACAAGGCTCCAAAAGAAAAAGAAGAAAAATTAGATTCTAATTTTATCGAAGAGACTCCAAATATTGAAGATAAAAACAGTGCTACTGCCAGAGCATTTGACTCACTAGACGAAACAGCATCAAAAACAGAAGATTGGATTGCTAGAAATCAAAAATACATTTTAGGAGTTCTTGCAGTTGCTGCTTTTGTAACTATTGGATACCTGTTATATCAGCGTTTTGTAGCTGAACCAAAGGAGCAAACAGCAACAGATGATTTATTTGTAGCACAACAAAATTTTCAATTGGCTGTAGATGGTACTGTAGCAAAAACTCAAGATTCATTATTTAATTTAGTGTTAAAAGGATCCGAAGGCAAGCAAGGTGCGATAGGCATAGCAAACCAATATTCTGGTACTGATTCTGGAAATATTGCTAACTATTACGCTGGAATATCTTACTTAAATTTAAAAAAATATGATGATGCAATTAAATATTTAGAGAAATTTTCGTCTAAAGATGCATTTTTAAGGGCAATTGCAACAGGAGCAATTGGTGATTGCTATTCACAAAAAAATGATATGCAAAAAGCATTAGATCTTTATGTAAAAGCAGCTGGAATGAATGATAATGAATTGACTGCGCCTCGATATTTAATGAAAGCTGGACAAACGGCGATGTTAATGGGTAAAAAAGCTGATGCTGTAAAGTATTTTACTGAAATAAAAGAAAAATATGATACAACACCAGAAGGTCAAAACATAGATGCGCTAATTGGAATGGCTCAATAAATTAATTTCGAATTAAAAATTACGAATTAAAGATTGTCATCAATTTTTAATTCGTTTTTTTATTAACACACATCATAAAATTATTCAAATGGCAACAGCTAATAAAAATCTTTCAGAATATGACAAAACCAAATTGCCAAATGCAAAAGATTTCCGGTTTGGGATTGTTGTTTCAGAATGGAATGAGCATATTACAGAAGGATTATTTAAAGGGGCGCTTGAAGCACTTTTAGATTGTGGCGCAGGAAACGAAAACATTATTCGATGGAATGTTCCAGGAAGTTTTGAACTTATTTATGGTGCAAAACGAATGATTAAAACTCAAAATGTAGATTGTGTAATAACCATAGGTTGTGTTATAAAAGGGGAAACCATGCATTTCGAATTTGTTTGTGATGGCGTTACACAAGGAATAAAAGATTTGAATGTGGCCTCAGATGTTCCCGTAATTTTCTGCTTACTTACAGATAATACTGAACAACAATCTATCGATAGAAGTGGCGGAATTCATGGAAATAAAGGTACCGAAGCTGCAATTGCAGCAATAAAAATGGCATCCTTGAAAAAAACTTCTGGAACCCGAAAAGCAGTTTCAGGTTTCCGATAAATGTTCCCTGAATTACAATAATATTGTAGTTTCTATTTTGAACTTTTAGTATCTCCTTAACTAAAAAAACTGCTGGATTTTACCTAAATTTGTAAGCTAAATTCCTTGGGAAATTGTTCCTGATTTAGTAAAATTTTTGAAAACATAAAATTAATGTCTAGCATAATTCAATTACTTCCCGATCATGTTGCTAACCAAATTGCTGCTGGCGAAGTAGTACAACGTCCTGCTTCTGTTGTAAAAGAATTGCTAGAAAATGCTGTAGACGCCAAAGCTACCGACATCAAACTTATTATTAAAGATGCTGGAAAATCGTTAGTTCAAGTCATTGATAATGGTTTAGGAATGAGCATTACTGACTCCAGATTGTGCTTTGAGCGTCATGCAACTTCAAAAATTAGACAAGCAGAAGATTTATTTTCGTTACATACTAAAGGTTTTCGTGGAGAAGCATTAGCATCGATTGCAGCAATTGCACATGTAGAGTTAAAAACAAAACAAGACCAAGACGAACTTGGCACACACATTATTGTAGAAGGAAGTAAATTTATTTCGCAAGAGCCAACGGTTTTATCAAAAGGAACATCATTTGCAGTTAAGAATTTGTTTTTCAATATTCCAGCGCGTAGAAATTTTTTAAAATCAGAAACAGTTGAATTCAGACATATTATAGATGAATTTCAAAGAGTTGCTTTAGCACATCCCAACATTCATTTTACAATGTATCATAACGGTAGCGAGCATTTTAATTTGCCTCAAGCCAATGCACGACAACGAATTGTTAGTGTTTTTGCAGGAAAAACTAACGAAAAATTAGTTCCTGTTAAGGAAGAAACTGAAATCGTTTCGATAAATGGCTTTGTGGGTAAGCCCGAATTCTCAAAGAAAAATAGAGGGGAACAATTCTTTTTTGTAAACGATCGTTACATAAAAAGTGGTTATTTGCATCATTCTGTGATGGCAGCTTATGATGGATTATTGTCAAATGGGTCGCAACCAACCTATTTTTTATTTTTAAAAGTTCCACCAAATACCATAGATATTAATATTCATCCCACCAAAACTGAAATAAAATTTGACGATGAACACGCCTTATATTCTATTTTGAGATCTTCCATTAAGCATAGCTTAGGTCAATTTAGTGTTGCACCTGTTTTAGATTTTGATAGAGACCCAAATCTAGATACACCTTACGAATATAAAAATGCAACAGCACAATATCCAAAAGTAGAAGTAGATCGATCGTATAATCCATTTTCTGATGAAAAACAACATCAAAATAATTTTGGAAATTCAACATATAAAAAATCTGAAAACACTCCAAATTGGGAAAGTTTATATGTTGGTTTAAAACAAGATACAGAAGAATTTTCTAAATTCTCGATTGAAAATGATGAAGTTACTGCATCTTTATTTGATGAAAAAGAAGAAGAACATACTAAGAACAGGACGTATCAAATACACAAAAAATATATTGTAAGTCCCATAAAATCTGGAATGGTAATTATGGATCAAAGTCGCGCACATCAGCGTGTTTTGTACGAAAAATTTTTAACTAACATGACGGTTCGACAAGCGTCAAGTCAGCAATTATTATTTCCGTTACAACTTTATTTTTCACAAAACGATTTGGAGTTAATTTCAGATTTAAAAACTTCGTTAGAAAATACAGGATTTGTTTTTGAGCCTGTAGACGACAATTATATCATGATTTCTGGCATTCCAGTGAATACTTCCGAGAGTGAAATAGCACTTGTGCTTGAGCAATTGGTTAGCGATTTACAAGACGGAATTCCAGAAAGCAGTTTCAGTCAAAATGATACCATTGCAAAATCGATGGCAAGAAGTTTGGCAGTAAAGACTGGTACTTATCTTACTGAAGTTGCTCAAGAAAATCTGGTAAATAATCTCTTTGCTTGTAAAGAACCTAATGTTTCCCCGTTTCAAAAACCAACTTTTATAACGATGCGTGTGGAAGATATTGACAAAAAATTTGCATTATGATGAATGTTACTCCAGTTGTTAAGCAACTTTTGATAATGAATATTATCTTTTTTATTGGTTCGCAATTTGTGCTTACAGCAGACAGCTATTTTGCTTTGTATTATTTTGAAAGTCCAATGTTTAAATTTTGGCAACCTTTAACGCATATGTTTATGCATGGTGGAATAATGCATATTGCTTTCAATATGTTTGCACTTTATTCATTTGGTAGTAACTTGGAATATATTTGGGGCGGAAAAAAATTCTTATTTTTTTATATTTCTTGTGGGTTAGGTGCTGCGCTTATTCACAGTTTAGCAAATTATTATCAATTTCATAGTGGATTGGATATTTTAATAGAAAACGGATATAATAAAATTGACATAATAAATTTACTAAGCGAAGGTAAATACAACTTGCATTGGCAAGAAATTTTGATAGGATCTGATTTTAATAATTTTGTACAAAGTTTTTTGGTTCCAGCAGTTGGTGCGTCAGGAGCTATTTATGGATTACTTGCTGCGTTTGCATTCTTGTTTCCAAATGCAGTTTTATCTTTAATGTTTATACCTGTGCCTATTAAAGCCAAATATTTTGTCCCGGTTTTAGTGCTTTTTGATTTATTTTCGGGAGTAACTGGCAATACATTAATGGGTGGTGGAATAGCACATTTTGCTCACGTTGGTGGAGCACTTTTTGGAATAATTATGGTTTGGTTTTGGAAAAAAAATCAATTTAATGATAAACGCTGGAATTAAAATTAAAAATAAAATCGATTTATAACTAATGAACATACTAGACGATTTAAAATTACAATACAAAATTGGAGGCTTTTCAAACAAAATTATCTACTGGAATGTAGGTTGTTTTGTTTTATCAATTATTTTGTTTTATAAATTTAAAGAAGGTGCTTTTAATTATCCCGTTTGGATTTCGTTATCGTCCAATCCAATGGATATTTTATATTTTCCTTGGACCTTATTAACCTACTCTTTTTTACACGCAGGATTTTTTCATTTGTTATTTAACATGATGATTTTGAACTTTTCCAGTAGATTATTTTTAACTTATTTTACACAAAAACAGTTTCTAGGATTGTATTTACTAAGCGCAATTTTTGCTGGTGGATTGTTTGCAATTTGTTATTATCTCCTTGGTTTTCAATCTAATATTGTTGGTGCTTCTGGATCTGTAATGGCGATTCTGGTTGCTACAACGGCTTATCAACCCTTGATGGAAATTAGATTGATGTTTATTGGCAATATTAAACTTTGGTATTTAACCGCAGTTTTTATTGTTTTAGATTTTTTGCAAATTTTAACTGACAATATTGGCGGTCATATTGCGCATATTGGTGGTGCAATTTTTGGATTTTTATTTATCAAATTATTACAAAACGGCACTGATCTTAGCAAAATAGTTACAGCAGTTGTTGATTTTTTTATTAGTATATTTCAACCAAATAAATCAAACCCTTTCAAAAAAGTACACGTAAATACTAGAGGAACTGTGCCTAAAACCGAAAGTAAAATAATTAGAAAAGATAAAACGCAACAACAAATAGACGAGATTCTAGATAAAATCAGTAAATCGGGTTACGAAAGCTTGAGTACTTCAGAAAAAGAATTTTTATTTAAAGCTGGGAAATAAGGTTTTATTCGTTACTTTTCTATTGTTCGTTTTTTAAAATTATTTAATGAAGAAACTATCGTGGTTTAACAAAATTATTTTTTTTCTCAATATAGTGTTAACTATACTGACTGTTCTTGCTTATGTTTTACCCTTTCTTGCACCAAAATTATTTCCATTTCTTTGCGTATTAACTTTAATTTTACCCTTATTTTTAATTTTTAATGGCTTATTTTTCATCTATTGGTTGCTTCAGCTTAAGCGTCAGATGATACTTTCAGGAATTGTTTTAATCATTGGAATCACCTTTATCAACAAATTTTATAAGTTTTCAAACACTGCTATTAAAGAAGATGAAGGTGATTTTGTCGTCATGAGTTATAATGTACGATTGTTTAATTTATTTGATTGGATTCCGAGAGACGACGTGAAACAAAAAATTAAACGTTTTATAGATGAGCAAAATCCAGACATACTTTGCATTCAAGAATATTCAGAAACTGCCAAAATAGATTTACGGGTTTACAAACATAAATTTATCTTTATGCAAGGTAACAAAATTCGTACAGGACAAGCCATTTTCTCTAAATATCCAATTATAGATAAAGGAAATATCAATTTTCCAGATTCTGATAATACTGTAATTTATGCCGATATACGAATTGAAACTGATACTATTAGAGTTTACGATATGCACTTACAATCCATTAAAATTACTCCAGATGTAAATGAAATTCAAGAAAATGTAGATGCAATAGACAAAGAAAAATCGGAACTTTTGATCAAACGAATAAGTAAAGGTTTCAGAAAACAGCAACTCCAGGCCGAAATTTTAATGAAACATAAAAACAATTGTCATTACCCTATTTTAATTTGTGGTGATATGAATAATAGCGCATTTTCGTATGTATACAGAAATGTTAAAGGTAATTTAAACGACTGCTTTGAAGAAGCTGGAAAAGGTTTTGGAGAGACGTATAACTTTAAATATTATCCAGCCAGAATCGATTATATTTTTGCCAATAAAAGTTTGAAAGTAAAGAGTTTTCAAAATTTTTCAGACTTTAAAAATTCAGATCACTATCCTGTAGTGGCACGATTAAAAATGGATTAAGCTGATTCATAAAACTTGATTTAACAAATACGCCTTTGCATTTCTACCTTCATTAAAAAGTAAATCTAATATGCTTAAGTTATTGATAAAACCGAATTTTTCTCCAAAAACTTGAGTATAGTGTTCAAATTCTAAGGAATCTTTTTTGCCATTTGCAAGAAATCTATAATCCATTAGATCCTTGTTTTCGTGAAAATATTCAGTAGTTTCTTTATAAATAAATGGTATTCTCAAACATTTGGACACTAAAGTCATCGTTTCAATATTCAAATCCAACAAAAAAGTATGTGTTTTATAAAAAACAACTCTAATGTCATCTTCAAAATATTCAAAAAAAGGGGAACTTCTGTATGCCGCTTCTAATGATTTGAAATGTTGTTTTTGCCAATCAAACGCAGTTTCAATTTTAATATCTTTAGTTTTTTGATGCGAATTTTTAGTATGTTTTACAGGAATATTTAGCATTTGTAAACCGTTTGGACTGTAAATGTACATTCGATTTCTGTTAGTTTGCTTCTGAAAATTATCGTTAATTTCTAAAGTAATTCCACTCGTTCTTGCCATTGCCACAAAATGACTTATTGAAGGAAAATAGGTTGGATAAATTAAAATCTTATTCATCATTTAGTAAAAGTTTTAAAGTCAAAAGTCATAAAGTCCGTTGAAGACGATATGACTTTTGTAATAGCAAAAATCAATTTTCAAATTGACAACTTATATAATTAACTAATTACTTTTACGCTTTTTCCAAAAATAATCTCCCACAAAATAAGCAATCAATAAAATTAAGAAAATTTTAAAATAGGATTGCGGTTGGCCTTCGCCACTAACAGTTGTAAATAAGCGTTCCCATCTAATTTTTCCAAAACCTTTGCCGTGAGTATCCCAACTCATCCAAATAAAAATTGGCTTCCCAACTATGTGATCTTCTGGAGTGTAACCAAAATAACGAGCATCCAAAGAGTTGTGTCGGTTATCTCCCATCATCCAATAATAATTTTGTTGGAAAGTATATGATGTTGCAATTTTATCATTGATATAAATATCGTTACCAACAACTTTAAGCGAATTTCCTTCATATTCAGAAATAATTTTGTTGTAAAATGGCAACGTTTTTTTATTTAAAGCTACTTTTTTTCCTTGTTGCGGAATGTAAATTGGACCAAAATTATCACAGCTCCAGTTGTTAGTAACAGAAGGTTTTCCATCTTGAAAATCTGGAAAAATTCCGTCTTCTGGACCTTTTCTTACAACTCGTGTAACTGCTGTAACACCCGGAACATTTTTCATCCTTTCGGCATTTTCAAACGTCATGGCTTGTATAAAAAGTGTATCTCGAGCTTCTGTTTTAAATCCAGCACCATCTGTAACTTTCATATCGTTTAACAAAAACTCAAAATCTATTGGTGTTTTTCCGTCAATGGCAACATTATAGGAATACTGAGGTTTTGCTCTTTCTGGTAATATTAACTCTTTACCATTTATAAACACAATTCCATTTTTAACAGACAATGAATCACCAGGAATACCCACGCATCGTTTTACGTAATTCGTTTTTTTGTCTCTTGGCTTGTCATAACGTTTATCTGCTGGCTTATACATATTAAATAAGGTGTCCGCAGGCCAGTTAAATACTACAATATCGTTATTTTTTATTTTTTCAAAACCAGGAAATCTAAAATATGGAAGTTGTGGCCATTTTAAATATGACTTAATATTTAAAAGTGGTAAAGTATCGTGAACCATAGGCGCAGCAACTGGTGTCATAGGTGTTCTGGCACCATAATTTATTTTACTCACAAACAAAAAATCACCAATTAATAATGATTTTTCCAAAGAAGAAGATGGAATTGTGAATGGTTGAATCAAATAAGTATGCACTAAGGTTGCGACAACAATTGCAAAAAGTAAAGAGCTAACCGTATCGCCCGTTTTAGTCGTAGCTATCAAACTTCGATTTTCAATATAGCTTACATTTTGAGTATAATTTACATAATAAATGTATAATCCAAAAGTAGCAATAGCTAAAAAAGTATCTGTTGAAGTGTTTTTTCCAAAACTACGCAAGGTTTCAACCCAAACAACTGGAAATAAAATTAAATTAATTACTGGGAAAAACAATAAAACAGTCCACCAAGTAGGACGATTTATGATTTTCATTAAAATAATTGAATTATAAACCGGTATAAAAGCCTCCATCGATTTTCGTCCCGCTTTTTCATATAATTTCCAAGTACCTAAACCATGAATTATTTGAATAACAAGAAAAAAAATAAACCATTGAAATAGTGTCATAATTTTTTAAATATTAATTTTTTAAATTCGAACAATGCTTTTCATTTTTTATCACAATTAGATGCTAATTTTTTTTCAAAACAACATCCAGCTTAATCAAAACCCAATACGTCTCGCATTGTAAAAACACCTTTTTTACCAACCAACCACTCCGAAGCTAGCAATGCACCAAACGCAAAACCATCTCTGTTGTGAGCAGTATGTTTAATTTCTATAGTATCTACTGGTGATTTATAAAAAATTGAATGCGTTCCCGGAACTGAATCTATTCGTTTTACTTCAATGTAAATCTCATTTTCAATTGGATTTTTTATAGACCAATTTGTGTAATTCGAATTATTTACAATTTGATTTGCTAACGATATTGCAGTGCCGCTGGGTTTGTCTAGTTTTTGTGTGTGATGAATTTCTTCCATCGAAATCGCATATTGATTGAATTTTGACATTATTTTGGACAAATAATCATTTACTTCAAAAAACAAATTAACACCCAAACTAAAATTAGAACCGTATAAAAAAGCCCCATTTTTCTCTTCACAAAGGGTCACCATTTTAGAATAATCATCAAGCCAACCTGTTGTTCCAGAGACAATTGGAATGTTTTGATTAAGACATTCCGAAATGTTTTGAGTTGCAACCTTGGGAACGCTAAAATCTATTGCTACATCGGCACTTTGCAATCCTTCAAAAGATGAATTTTCATCTTTTCGAAGTACAATTTCATGACCGCGTTCTAAAGCAATTTTTTCAATTACTTTTCCCATCTTGCCATAACCTAAAAGTGCTATTTTCATGTTTTGTTAGATACTTGTTTGTATATTTTGTTACAGGAAACTACAATTTTATTTAAAATTGTAACTCAGTTTAAATCCTAAATTGTCTCTTGCCGTAAGGTCATCGCGGTACAAATTGGGCTTGAAAGATAGTTTATCATTTACATTAAACTGCATCAAATGAGCATCTACATTTGCATCAACAATATTTAAAAAATAAAATAAAAGAGTAACTAATGCAGATAAATCTCGGTTGGTTTGGTAAAACTTTTGTCCAGCAATTAATCGTGTGTCGTCAAGATATCTATAATCGTCGTCGGTAAAGCCTTCAAGCCTTCTTTTATAAGCATCTCGATATTGATTATATTTTTTTTGATTGCTTAATAAAAAATAAATACTGGTTCCCAAAGCACCATATACTAACGGGACTTTCCAATATTTCTTATTATAAACTTGACCCATTCCAGGAAAAATAGCCGAATAAAAGGCTGCTTTTGCTGGAGAAAGCGGATTCATTTTTGACTTATTTTTTACCAAAGAATCACTTACAACTAAATCATCACCTACCTTATTTTGCCCAAAAGAGGAAAATGAATTTACTAATAAAATGCAAATCAATATGTAAAATATATTTTTCACTAAGACTGTATTAATTTTAAAATTCGATTAAAATCTTCTTGCGAATGAAATGGAATTTCAATTTTTCCTTTCCCATTTCCTGCAATTTTAATGCTTATTTTAGCACCAAAAAACTCAGTAATAGTTTGTTTTTTTGATTCTTCAATTTCAAGAATAACTTTCTTTTTTGAAGTTGTACTTGTTGGTTTTTGACTTTCTTGGTATTTTTTTACAATTTCTTCTGTGTCGCGTACCGAAAGATTTTGACTTATTATTTTTTGATAAATTGACGCTTGAACATCTTGATCTTCAATCGAAATTAAAGCGCGACCGTGTCCCATACTTACAAAACCATCACGAATTCCAGTTTGAATAATTGGGTCTAATTTTAGCAACCGTAAATAATTAGTAATAGTAGATCGTTTTTTTCCTACACGTTCGCTCATTTGCTCTTGCGTTAACTGAATTTCTTCAATAAGTCGTTGGTAAGACAATGCAATTTCTATTGGGTCTAAATCGTGCCGTTGAATATTCTCAACCAATGCCATTACAAGTGATTCGTTATCATTTGCGATTCGAATGTAGGCTGGAATTGTTTTCAGTCCAATTAGCTTAGAAGCACGCAAACGTCGTTCACCAGATATTAATTGATAAGTATTAAAATCCAATTTTCTAACTGTAATTGGCTGGATTACACCCAACTCTCGAATGGAATTTGCTAATTCTTTTATCGAATCTTCGTTAAAATTACTTCGAGGTTGAAACGGATTTATATCGATAGTTTCTAAATCAAGCTCAATAATATTACCAACAACTTTATCTGCGTTTTTGTCGTCAACTGATTTTATATCATTTGCTGGATCTTTCAAAAGTGCCGATAATCCACGACCTAGAGCTTGTTTTTTAACTGCTTGTGCCATAATGAAATCTTAATTGCTATTTTTTTTAATAATTTCCTCTGCCAAAGAAAGATAGTTTGCTGCGCCTTTGCTAGTTGCATCAAAATTAATGATGCTTTCGCCAAAACTTGGTGCTTCACTTAATTTTACATTTCGTTGTATTATGGTTTTAAAAACCATATCGTTAAAATGCTTTTGAACCTCTTCTACAACTTGGTTTGATAAACGTAAACGAGAATCGTACATTGTTAACAGTAACCCTTCGATATCTAAATCTGGATTGTGAATTTTTTGAACGCTTTTTATGGTGTTTAACAATTTTCCAAGTCCTTCTAGTGCAAAATATTCACATTGAATGGGAATCACTACCGAATCGGCTGCGGTTAATGCATTTAATGTTAGCAATCCTAGTGATGGTGCACAATCAATAATAATGTAATCATATTTTTGTTTTATAGATTCCAATGCTTTTTTAAGCATGTATTCTCTATTTTCTTTATCTACAAGTTCAATTTCGATGGCAACAAGATCAATATGTGCTGGAATTACATCAACATTTGGTGAAGATGATGGCACAATTGCGTCTTCGGGAATATTGCTGTGTTCTAAAACTTGATACGTTCCAATGGCAACATTTTCTACATCTATCCCTAAACCAGAACTTGCATTTGCTTGCGGATCAGCATCAATCAATAAGACTTTTTTTTCTAAAACACCTAGTGATGCTGCAAGATTTATAGAAGTGGTGGTTTTGCCAACGCCTCCTTTTTGATTCGCAATTGCTATGATTTTGCCCATTTAAAGTTTAAAATTTGAGGGGTAAAAATACAATTTTTTATGGTTTATTCAAGTGATATTTGTTAACAATGGGATTAATTTTATTTCTATTTATAGTTAGGTTACTGTTAGTTTATTACTGTAAATTTTATTGATTTGAAACGTGATTAAAGTTCCAATGAATATTCGCTTAGCCCCGATTGCAGGGAAAAAACCTCCTCTCGTTATTAAAAAACGAGAGGAGTTTTGGGATAAAGCGGGAAAATGGTTTATTAATAAATCCCAAGCCTAGAGCTCCAAAATAATAAAAAAGTATATATTTGAGAATTAAAATTTAGGTTTATGGAGGTTGAAAAAACAGAGTTAAAACGCTCACTAGGACTAATTGACGCAACAAGTTTAGTTGCTGGATCGATGATAGGTTCTGGGATTTTTTTAGTAACAGCGGCGATGGCTCGCGATGTTGGATCTGCTGGTTGGATTTTAATAATTTGGTTGGTTACTGGTTTGCTAACGATGTCGGCTGCTTTAAGTTATGGCGAACTTGCTGGGATGATGCCAAATGCTGGTGGACAATATGTATACATACAGCGTGCTTATGGAAAATTAATTTCTTTTTTGTACGGTTGGACTGTTTTTACAGTGATTCAAACGGGAGTTATTGCGGCTGTAGCAGTAGCATTTGCAAATTATAGCGCTGTTTTTTTTCCAGTTTTAGAAAAAGAAATTTTTAGTGTTAGTAAAAGTTTTATATTCACAAATAAGCAAGTAGTGGCAATGTTGAGTATTTTTTTGTTGACTTATATAAACACTAAAGGTGTTAAAAATGGAAAATTAATTCAATTAGTATTTACCTCGGCAAAACTAATTGCACTATTTGCATTGATTATTCTAGGACTGTATGTAGGTTTAAAATCGGATGTTTTTGCAAGTAATTTTTCTGACATGTGGAGTGCCAGCAAAACAGTTTTAGCAGAAAATGGAACGCTCACTATAACAAAATTATCTGGAATTGCTTTGCTTGGTGCCATGGGTGCTACTATTATTAATTCGCTTTTTTCTAGCGATGCTTGGAATAATGTAACCTTTATTGCAGCAGAAATTAAAGACCCAAAAAAGAATATTCCACGAAGTTTATTTCTGGGAACACTTATAGTTACCGTAATTTATATTTTAGCAAATGTGGCTTATTTAGCACTTTTACCCTTGCATGGAAATCCTTCAGTAGGAACCATTGCACAAAACGGAATTATGTTTGCCAGTCAAGATCGCGTTGGTGCAGCGGCTGCAAGTGTCATTATGGGGAATTTTGGTGTTTTTGCAATGGCTGGTTTAATTATGGTATCTACTTTTGGATGTAACAGTGGTTTGATTTTGTCTGGTGGAAGACTTTTTTATGCCATGGCAAATGATGCACTATTTTTTAAGAAGGCAAAAGAATTAAATAAATTTCAAGTTCCAGAAAAGGCACTTTGGTTGCAATGCATCTGGGCTTGCATACTGTGTATTTCTGGAAAATACGGAGATTTATTGACCTACGCAACATTCGCTTCTTTACTATTTTATATTTTAACCATAGGAGGATTATTTATTTTAAGAAAAAAAGAGCCCGATACTGAACGTCCTTATAAAGCATTTGGATATCCGTTTGTTCCAATATTATATATCGTTATAACAACTTTGATTTGTTTTTGTTTACTGAAATATGATACCAGAAATACAGTTCTTGGATTAATAATTGTTGCACTAGGAATTCCAGTTTATTATTTATTTTTGAATAAAAAAGAGTACTAAAATTAGTTAATGAGAATTCGTACTACATTATAATTCAATATTAATCTGTAAAATTAAATTTATCATAAGATTTTAACTTTACAATATGAAATTGATAATTCAATCGATATTAAATACAAATCAATTCATTTCGTATTGATTTTATTATATTTGCTTCCACAAAAAAATACAAACTAACTTTCCCAAAGCATGACAAAAATTAAAGTAGCCAATCCAGTTGTAGAATTGGATGGAGATGAAATGACACGAATTATTTGGAGTTTTATAAAAGAACAATTAATACTTCCCTATTTAGATTTAGATATTAAATATTATGATTTAGGTATTGAAAGTCGTGAGGCAACCAAAGACCAAATCACAATAGATGCAGCCGAAGCCATAAAGAAATACAATGTAGGAATCAAATGTGCTACAATTACGCCTGACGAAGATCGTGTTAAGGAATTCAACTTATCTAAAATGTGGAAATCGCCTAACGGAACACTACGAAACATTATCGGCGGAACTGTTTTTAGAGAACCAATAATAATGAGTAATGTTCCCAGATATGTTCAAGGTTGGACTAAACCAATTGTTATCGGGAGACACGCTTTTGGAGATCAATATAAAGCTACAGATACGGTTATTAAAGGGAAAGGTAAGTTAACAATGACCTTTGAAAACGAAAATGGCGAAACTAAATCGTGGGAAGTTTATGATTTTCAAGGTAATGGTGTTGCGATGGCAATGTACAATACTGACGAGAGTATTTATGGATTTGCACATTCCTCTTTTCAAATGGCGTTGACTAAAAAATGGCCACTATATCTTTCAACAAAAAATACGATTCTTAAAGCTTATGATGGACGTTTCAAAGATATTTTTGAAGAAGTTTTTCAGTCCAGTTACAAAGAAGAATTTGATAAAAACGGAATGACTTATGAGCACAGACTTATAGACGATATGGTAGCTTCTGCAATGAAATGGAGTGGTGGTTTTGTTTGGGCTTGTAAAAACTATGATGGCGATGTACAATCAGACACTGTAGCACAAGGTTTTGGATCTTTAGGATTAATGACTTCGGTACTTGTGACTCCCGATGGAAAAACTGTTGAAGCCGAAGCTGCACATGGAACTGTAACGCGTCATTACAGAATGTACCAACAAGGAAAAGCAACTTCAACTAACCCTATTGCTTCAATTTTTGCGTGGACAAGAGGTTTGGAACATCGCGGAAAACTAGATGATAACAAAGAATTAATTAATTTTTGTTTGGCGCTGGAACAAGTTTGTGTTGAAACTGTAGAATCGGGTAAAATGACAAAAGACTTAGCAATGTTAGTAAAACCAAACGGTTTAACAGATATCGATTATCTTACAACAGAAGGATTTTTAGCTGCGATTAAAGAAAATTTAGAGAGAAAATTAAAATAAAAAATTTTATTTAATTACTAAAAAGGCGACTTCGGTCGTCTTTTTTATTTTTTATCTTCTTTCACAACAATTATTTTAGCTTTAACTCCAGTAGTTAAATTCCATTTATTGTTAGTTATTACAGCACCTTTATCATCAAAAACGGTGAACTGAGCCGTGTTTGGTCCTGATAATCCCTGATTTAAAGCTTCAAATTCTATTTTGTTAAACCCCACTTCCAAATCCAAAAAAACTTCTTTGTAATCTGACTCTAATTCAATATCGTCCACTACAATTCGGTCATTATTCCAAATTCTTACGCGGTCACCATCTGGCGCTTCGTGATCTCGACACGCCACTCGAATAGTTTTTGAATTACTTTTAAACTGTCCTAAAAAAGTATCGCTTTTATAACGTTCTTCAATATTTCCATCTTTTTTATTATAACGATCTTCAAATAATTCGGCTGGATTTTTGAGTTCATATTGTGGTTTAGCACCAAGCTCTACTTTAGGATTTGATAAGGCATTATCTAATAATTTGTCTTTTGGATTCTTTAAAAATTTGCTTTCAAATGGAATAGCCTGAGGTTTATTGGGATCAGTTTCCTTAGGCAATGGAACGACTTTGGGTGCATTTTTCTTTGGTTTTAAACTAAAACTCAATGGCTTTTTAGACGATTCAAACTGAGCTTGAACCGAAAATGAAAAACAAAGAAACATTAAGAAAGAGAAAAATTTCATCAATGAAAAATTTGTATGTAAAAGTATTTAAAAATTAAACACAAAAACTTCATTCTTAACCATACATTAACATTTGATGAGAAACAACATAGGGGTTAAATCGTCAAATTTGCATCTTAAAATAAATACCATGGTTTTTAGAAGAGTTTTACCGCTACTTTTATTTTTATTCTCATTTTATGGCTTTTGTCAAGATAAATTTACAATCAGTGGTGTAATTACCGACCAAAAAAATAACGAAACCACGATAGGTGTAAACATAATTGTAAAAGGAACTAATATTTCTACTATTTCAAATGAATACGGTTTCTATTCGTTAACATTACCAAAAGGAGAATATGAATTCAGTATCAGCTCGGTAGGATTTAAAACAATTGACGAAAAAATTTCATTAATTTCAAATATCAAAAAAAATTACAGCTTGATAGAAAGTGGCGAACAATTGGAAGAGGTAATTATCACCGAAAAAAATAAAACCAATACACGCAAACCAGAAATGAGTGTGAACAAATTGTCAATCACAACCATCAAACAAATGCCTGTTGTACTTGGTGAAGTTGACATCATAAAATCGATTTTGTTTTTGCCAGGAGTTACAAATGCTGGTGAAGGACAATCGGGCTTTAATGTTCGTGGTGGTGGCGCAGACCAAAATTTGATACTGTTAGATGAAGCCACGATTTTTAATTCATCTCATTTGTTTGGGTTTTTCTCAGTATTTAATCCTGATGCAATTAAAGATTTAAAACTCTACAAAGGTGGAATTCCAGCTCGTTTTGGTGGTCGAGTTTCATCCGTTTTAGATATTTACCAAAAAGACGGAAACAGTAACAGCTTCCACATGAATGGTGGGATTGGTTTAATATCAAGTCGAATTCTTGCCGAAGGTCCAATAGTAAAAGATAAAGGATCATTTTTAGTAGGTGGACGCGCTTCGTATGCTCATTTATTTTTAAAACTTACTAATAATAAGAATTCAGCTTATTTTTATGATTTAAACACCAAACTGAATTACAAATTAGATAAAAATAACAGCTTGTATTTGTCAGGATATTTTGGTCGCGACGTATTTAATTTGAGCAATAGTTTTATTAATACATACGGAAACGCTACTTTAAATTTAAGATGGAATCATTTATTTAGTGATAAATTGTTCTCTAATTTATCATTAATTTATAGTGACTACTATTACGGATTAAATCTAGATTTTATTGGATTAAATTGGGATTCGGGAATTAGAAATTATAACATCAAATATGATTTTAAACATTACATATCCAATAAAACGAAATTGAGTTATGGTGCAAATTCAATTTATTACAATTTTAATCCTGGAACCATTGCTCCTTCTAAAGATGATTCGTCAATAAACCGGAAGCAAATTGAAAAAAAATATGCTTTTGAACCTGCACTTTATTTTGACATTGAACAAAAACTAACCAATAAAACTACCTTCCAAGCTGGTCTTCGTTACAGTTTATTTTATCGTTTAGGCAGTTCAACTAAAAACATTTACCAAAATGACAATGCTGTAACTTTTGATAACGATTTAAAAATTTATGAAAAGGGAGTTCCTATTGGGACACAATTTTATGGTAATAATAAAGTGTTGGCAAATTTTTCAAATTTTGAACCAAGATTCTCTATGGCATATGAAATTAATGAAAATAAATCGGTTAAACTGAGCTACAATAGAATGGTGCAATATTTACAATTAATTTCCAATACGGCTTCGCCAACGCCACTAGATGTTTATGCGCCAAGTGATAGTTACATTAAACCACAAATTGCCGATCAATTCGCTTTGGGATATTTTGCAAATTTTAAAGATGATTCTTATTCACTGGAAATTGAAAGTTACTACAAAAAAATCAAAAATAGAATAGATTATATTGATGGTGCCGATTTGATTGCTAATGAAGCCATTGAACAAATTATATTAAACGGAGAAATGCGATCGTATGGTTTAGAATTTTTAATCAGAAAAAATACGGGCAAATTTACAGGTTGGATTGCTTACACTTTATCAAAATCTGAGCAACGAACTCCCAGAAGAACAGAAAATGAAACCGGAATTAATAATGGAAATTGGTATCGATCGGCTTATGACAAACTTCATAATATTGCAATAACAAGTTCGTACAAATTAAATAAAAAATGGATGTTTGGAGCTAATTTTACACTTCAAACGGGACAACCAGTTACATTTCCAAATGGTAAATATGTATATCAAGGAATTACCGTTCCAAGTTATGGTTTGCGAAATGAAAATAAATTACCAACATATCATCATTTAGATATTGCAGCAACTTTAACTCCAAAAAGTAACCCAAACAAAAAATGGAAAGGCGAATGGGTATTTAGTATTTATAATGTTTACGGACGAAAAAATGCAGCATCTATAAGTTTTCAACAAAATGCAGATACTGGAAATAATGAAGCCATCAGATTATCAATTTTTGGCGTTGTTCCTTCAGTAACCTATAATTTTAAATTTTAAAGATTACAAAATCATCAGATTATCTAAAAATAATTTGAAAAAATACAATTACTATGAAAAAAATAATAGCATTTTTAATTTTAATGATTTTTGCTGGTTGTCAAGATAAAATTAATGTGAATTTAGATACCGCACCGCCAAAACTTGTTGTCGATGCTAATTTAACTTGGCAAAAAGGAACTTCAGGAAACCAACAAACTATAAAACTTACCACAACATCTAATTTTTATAGTAATGAAATTCCAAAAGTTTCTGGCGCCATTGTTTACGTTACCAATACCTCTAACAATGCAATATTCACTTTCGTTGAAATTCCGTCAACTGGAAATTATATTTGTTCAGATTTTGTCCCAGTTATAAACCAAAATTATACATTAACCATCGTAAATAATGGAATAACATACACCGCTACAGAAAAGCTATTTGCGACACCAGCCATCGAAAATGTGGAGCAAATTACATTACCAGGATTAACAGGCGATGCTACCCAAATAAAATTCTTTTTTCAAGATAATGGTGCTGAAGATAATTTTTACTCAATAAATTTTAAAAATAGTAATAAAGTAATCCCAGAATTAAATGTTGTAGAAGATAAATTTTTTCAAGGAAATCAAATGTTTGGACTTTATTTTGACGATAAAATTAAAGCTGGAGATCAGCTGGACATGTCGTTACGAGGTATTTCACAAAAATATTTTAACTATCTTTCAAAATTAATAAATATCTCTGGTGGCAATAACGGAAGTCCATTTTCAACTCCTCCAGCAACTTTGCGTGGCAATATTATAAATCAAACAGATACTGAAAATTATCCTCTTGGATATTTTAATTTATCAGAAATTGACACTAAAAATTATGTTGTGCAATAAAATTTATATTTTTACAACTACTTTAAAAATTCTTAATGTCTTCACACCATATTGTTCGCGATGATCAGGAGCCAGCGCTCATAATTGCTAATGGAGCTTCCTGTAGTTCAGAACTTTTAGGACAACTTTTGGAGTGGTCTCCTGTGGTTGTGGTTTTAGATAACGCAATCGAAAGAGTTTTGCAACTCGATATAAAAATTGATGTTTTGCTAGGTGATTTTGACGACAATTTTAATCCCCAAATCTACAAAGAAAAACAATTCCCGTTAGAAATAATTCATGTTCCAGATCAAGAAAAAACCGATTTAGAAAAAGCTTTTGATTATTTAATTGAAAAAAAACACCAAGCTGTAAATGTGGTTTGGGCAACCGGGAAAAGAGCCGATCACACCATTACTAATATTACCAACATTGTACGTTACCGAAATAAATTAAAAATTGTTATTCTGGACGATCATTCCAAAATATTTTTATTGCCAAATAAATACCAAAAATGGTATCCAAAATCTACCCCAATTTCTTTAATTCCAATTGGTAAAGTAACTGGAATTTTTACAGAAAATCTAAAATATAAATTAGATGATGAAGCTTTACAAATAGGATATCGAACAGGAAGTAGTAATGAAGTTCTTGAAGACGGAATTGTAGTTATAAACCATCGTAAAGGCGATTTACTGCTTATGGAATGTACTGATTAATTGAGTCAAAACCTCATTTAACATGTAATATTTATTTTATACATTTGAAGTAGAGAAATGATATAATGAAGAAAAAGACGATATTAGAAAAAACAAATTTACATCCCAGAAATCAACACAGATTAAGATACGATTTTGAATTATTAACTCAAAGTTTTCCAGATTTAAAAGATTTTATTTTTACAAATCAACATGGTATTGAAACTATAGATTTTAGTAATCCTGATGCCGTAAAGGCGTTAAATAAATCACTTTTAGTTACCTATTACGATATAAAAAATTGGGATATTCCAACATATTATTTGTGTCCTCCAATTCCTGGACGTGCAGATTACATTCATCATATCGCAGATTTGTTGGCTCTTACAAACAATAATATTATTCCCAAAACAGAAAATGTGGTTGGATTAGATATTGGAATTGGTGCTAACTGTATTTATCCAATTTTAGGAAATTCAATTTACAATTGGAGTTTTGTTGGAAATGACATTGATATAAAAGCAATAGAAAATTGTTCAAAAATTATTGAAGAAAATCCAAGATTAATAGATGCTATAAGTCTCCAGCAACAATTAAATTCCAGATTTATTTTTAAAGATATAATATTAACCGAAGATAAATTTGCTTTCACAATTTGTAATCCACCGTTTCACTCATCAATTGAAGAAGCTACAAAAAATGCTGTCAGAAAAATAAATAATCTCGAAAATACTCGAGTATCAAAACCTGTATTAAATTTTGGAGGTCAAAATAGCGAACTTTGGTGTGAAGGTGGCGAACTTGGATTTATAACTCAAATGATATTTGAAAGTGCAAAATATCCAAAGCAAGTCTTGTGGTTTACAACATTAGTTTCTAAAAAATCTCATTTATCAAGTATTTATAAAACTCTAAATAAAGTTAATGTTGTTGAAATAAAAACTATCGAAATGGCTCATGGACAAAAAACAAGTCGTATTGTGGCGTGGACATTTTTAACTGAAAGTCAACAAAAAAATTGGACGTTTTAAGATTATATTTTAATTTGTTTTCTGTTTTACTTTGTAACTTTACGATATTAAATTTTTATAATGAATTTCCAAGTAGTATCCGATTATTTTCCAAAAGGTGATCAACCACAAGCAATCCAAAAATTGGCTCAAGGTATAGTTGACCGCGATAAATTTCAAACATTGCTTGGTGTAACTGGCTCTGGAAAAACATTTACTGTTGCAAATGTTATTGAAATGGTACAACGGCCAACGCTAGTTTTAGCGCATAATAAAACCTTAGCCGCGCAATTATATTCAGAGTTTAAGCAATTTTTTCCGAATAACGCAGTGGAATATTTTGTCTCTTATTACGATTATTATCAGCCAGAAGCCTTTATGCCAGTAAGTGGCGTTTTTATCGAAAAAGATTTATCTATCAATGAAGAATTAGAAAAAATGCGAATGTCTACAGTGGCTTCACTACTTTCTGGGCGAAGAGATGTTCTGGTTGTAGCTTCAGTTTCGTGTCTTTATGGAATAGGAAATCCAGCTGAATTTCAAAAAAATAAAATTCCAATTGCAGTTGGTCAAGTTATTTCGAGAACCAAATTATTACACCAATTGGTTCAAAGTTTATACTCACGAACGGAGCTGGATTTTACACCCGGAAATTTCAGAATTAAAGGCGATATTGTAGAAGTATATCCGCCTTATGCCGACGAAGGTTTCAGAATTCATTTTTTTGGTGATGAGATTGAGGAAATTGAAAGCTTCGACATCAGGTCTGCCGAAGTTACGGAGCGATTTGAAAAATTAATTATTTATCCCGCTAATATGTTTGTAACATCGCCTGATGTTTTACAAAATGCCATTTGGGAAATTCAGCAAGATCTTGTTAAACAAGTAGATTACTTCAAGGAAATTGGCAAGCATTTGGAAGCTAAACGCTTAGAAGAACGTACAAATTTTGATTTAGAAATGATTCGAGAATTGGGATATTGTTCGGGTATTGAAAATTATTCTCGATATTTGGATGGTCGATTGCCAGGAATGCGTCCGTTTTGCTTGATAGATTATTTTCCAAAAGATTTTTTAATGATTATCGACGAAAGTCATGTTACCATTTCCCAAGTTCACGCAATGTATGGCGGTGATCGAAGTCGTAAGGAAAATCTGGTGGAATATGGGTTTCGACTTCCTGCTGCGATGGATAATCGTCCGTTGAAGTTTGAAGAATTTGAGTCAATGCAAAATCAAGTTATTTATGTTTCAGCAACTCCTGCCGATTATGAACTTGAAAAAACTGAAGGTGTTGTTGTGGAACAAGTAATTCGTCCAACAGGATTACTGGATCCTGTAATTGAAATTCGTCCAAGCATCAATCAAATTGACGATTTAATAGAAGAAATTCAACTGCGAGCAGAAATTGACGAGCGTGTTTTAGTGACTACATTAACCAAACGAATGGCAGAAGAGTTGGCTAAATATTTAACCAAAGTTAGCATTAGATGTCGTTACATTCACTCTGAAGTTGATACTTTGGAGCGAATAGAAATTATGCAAGATTTACGAAAAGGAATTTTTGACGTTTTGATAGGAGTGAATTTATTACGCGAAGGTTTAGATTTACCAGAAGTATCTTTAGTGGCGATATTAGATGCTGACAAAGAAGGGTTTTTACGAAGTCATCGTTCGCTTACTCAAACCATTGGTCGTGCAGCACGAAATTTAAATGGAAAAGCTATAATGTATGCAGACAAAATAACTGAAAGTATGCAAAAAACTATTGACGAAACAAACTATCGACGTACAAAGCAAATAAATTATAATGTTGCTAATAATGTTGTTCCGATGGCGTTGAATAAAAAAATTGAAAGTGCTTTTACTAAAAATCCTCTTGTAGATTATGAACTTGGAAATATAAATAACAATATTGCTGCTGAACCTGTTAATAAATATTTGTCGAAACCTGAAATTGAAAAACGAATTCGTGAAAAACGAAAAGCGATGGAAAAAGCAGCCAAAGATTTAGATTTTATGCAAGCAGCAAAATTTAGAGATGAAATAAAAGTTTTACAAGAAATGAATTAAAAATCCGTCTAAATATAAATTTAAACGGATTCTAATACAACTAAAATAAAATATTAAGCTTTTCCAGCAGCCGCAATTAAATTTAAAGCTGAACCTGCAACGAACCATCCAATTTGCCCTTCATTATAAGTATGATTAGCCATTATTAAATCTTTAGTACCGTCATCATGAACAAATTCTAGGGTTAATGGTTTTGCTGGCGCAAAATCAATTAAATCTATAAAATTTATCGTGTCATTTTCACGAATTTTATCATAATCGGCTTCGTTTGCAAATGTTAATCCAAGTAAACCTTGTTTTTTCAAATTTGTTTCATGAATTCGAGCAAACGATTTTACTAAAACTGCTTTAACTCCAAGAAATCTTGGTTCCATTGCAGCATGTTCTCTCGATGAACCTTCACCATAATTATGATCCCCAACTACAATTGATGGAATTCCTGTTGCCTTGTAAGCTCTTGCAACTGTTGGCACAGCTTCGTAAGCTCCTGTTAATTGGTTTTTTACAGAATTGGGTTTTTGATTGAATGCATTGATTGCTCCAATTAACATATTATTTGAAATATTGTCTAAATGTCCTCTAAATCTTAACCAAGGTCCAGCCATAGAAATATGATCTGTTGTACATTTTCCAAAAGCTTTAATCAATAATTTAGCACCTGTAATATTTTTTCCATCCCATGGAGCAAATGGAGCTAATAATTGCAATCGTTCTGAAGTTGTACTAACAACAACTTTTACTGTAGTTCCATCGTGCGACGGTGCTTGATATCCAGCATCTTCAACTGCAAAACCTCTAGGTGGTAATTCGTTTCCAGTTGGTTCATCAAGTTTTACCTCTAGGCCATCTTCATTAATTAAAGTATCGGTCAGCGGATTAAAAGATAAATCACCCGCAATAGCCATCGCAGTTACCAATTCTGGGGAACCAACAAACGCTAAAGTATTTGGATTTCCATCGGCACGCTTAGAAAAATTTCTATTAAATGAATGTACAATTGTGTTTCGCTCCTCTTTTTCAGCTCCTTCTCTATCCCACATTCCAATACATGGTCCACAAGCATTTGCAAAAACAGTAGCCCCAATTTTTTCGAAAGTATCAATAAACCCGTCTCGCTCAATAGTATAACGAACTAATTCAGAACCTGGAGTTATTGTAAAGTGTGATTTGGTTTTTAAATTTTTATCTGCTACTTGTTTTGCTAACGAAGCTGCACGAGAAATATCTTCATATGATGAATTCGTGCAAGATCCGATAAGTCCATATTGAATTTTTAATGGCCAATTATTTTTAATCGCTTCTTCTTTCATTTTTGAAATTGGAGTAGCTAAATCTGGAGTAAATGGACCGTTTAAATAAGGTTCTAAATCAGATAAATTGATTTCGATTACTTGATCAAAATATAACTCTGGATTGGCATAAACTTCATCATCACCTGTTAAATATTTTGCAATTTTATTAGCTTCATCTGCAATTTCTGCTCTCTCAGTTGACCGTAAATAGCGATCCATAGAAGCATCATAACCAAATGTTGAAGTAGTGGCGCCAATTTCGGCACCCATATTACAAATAGTTCCTTTACCAGTGCATGACATTGCTATTGCGCCTTCGCCAAAGTATTCCACAATTGCTCCAGTTCCACCTTTTACAGTAAGAATTCCTGCAACTTTCAAAATCACATCCTTGGGTGCTGTCCAGCCTGAAAGTTTCCCTGTAAGTTTTACACCAATTAACTTTGGAAATTTTAATTCCCAAGCCATTCCGGACATAACATCTACAGCATCAGCACCTCCAACTCCAATTGCAATCATTCCTAAACCTCCAGCATTTACCGTATGAGAATCGGTTCCAATCATCATTCCACCTGGAAATGCATAATTTTCTAATACAACTTGATGAATAATTCCAGCACCTGGTTTCCAAAACCCTATTCCGTATTTATCTGAAACTGATGATAAAAAATCAAAAACTTCATTACTTTGAGTTTTTGCTCTTGCTAAATCGGTCGCTGCATCAACTTTGGCTTGAATTAAGTGATCGCAATGTACTGTAGTTGGAACCGCAACTTTTGGTTTACCAGCATGCATAAATTGAAGTAAAGCCATTTGAGCCGTAGCATCTTGACAGGCAACTCTGTCTGGGGCAAAATCAACATAATCTACTCCACGTCCAAAAGCATGAGTAGGATTTCCTTCCCAAAGGTGATTGTATAAAATCTTTTCAGTTAAAGTAAGTGGACGACCAACTATTGCTCGTGCAGCATCAACTCGAGTAGTCATATTTGCGTACACTTTTTTAATCATTTCAATATCAAAAGCCATAATACAGTTTAGTTTATTTATTTGTTATGCAAATTTACGAAATCAGGATTCCATTAAAAAATTTTTAATCAAATAAGTTATTTCATTTATTTAATTTATTGATATCCCTATTTAGATCGTATATTTTTATTGAATTCACAATTTAAGTGATTTAAATTGATAAATATTAATTCATGCTCTATAAATTGTTTAACCTAATCTATAAGAAATATAGCAATCCAGAGTTACTATTTATTTTCTAATTTTTCTTTCATTGTAATTAAACTAGAAGCTAAATCAGTCCCAATTAATTTTTCAAGATCAAGAAAATAAATTACCACATTTAATGGATAATTATAAATACTTCGAAACGTCCATGTTACCTTAGTTTCGTTTTCATCAATTGAATTTACAGCAATTTCAGCAAATGACTGCAATGGTAATGGTTTAGTAAAAAGGATATTACAACACATTTTATCACCTTCAATAATTTCAGATATAGTTTGCGTTCCTGTGCCAATAGTTTTTATTTTACTATCAAAACGATATACAAAACCAACTTCCCCATCAATTCCCGAATATGACTTTATGGTATCTGGATCTTTCCGATTATAATAACTATATTCATTTTGGTTTCGAAGTAATTTTATATAATCAAACACTTCATTTTTTGGTTTATTGATAGTTATTTCTCTAGTTACCGCGTATTCTTTTTTTAAATAAAAGCTTCTCGAAAGCAATATTAGAGCAATAATAAGGAATACAATCATATTTTAATATTTATTAATTATTTATTCAATTTGTAAGTAGATTCTAAGAACTCAATTTTTTCATTTTCACTCCATTTATCGGTGTAAACCAACAAATTCAAGAAATTATCCTTAACTGATCCAAAAAGAAAAACATTGTCTAGTTTTTCATCATGGAATTTCCAAATTACATATTCTAATTTTGCATTTTCTTTAAGTTTTACAGTTTTCATTTTCTCTTCTTTACGGTAATCGGAATCCCAAGAGTAAAATAACTTCACGTTTTCGAAATCAGAATTTTTGGCACTAAAAAAAGAATACATTTTTTTCGGATTCTGAGCTATAGCAATGATGATTCCATCACTATTTTTGTAATACGTTTGACCAGAATCATCAGAGGTATTAAGTTGCACCCATTTCCCTGAAATTTTTACATCGGTCGTTCTCGTTTTAACAGTTGTAAATTCTGAATTAATTTGACCTACAATAAAATTAGGTAACAATATCAAAAAGAAGAATAGTAATTTGAAATTTTTCATTTTTTGTTGTTCTTAAAATTTATAATATAAAATTGTATCTGTAAAAATATTCAATAAACTTATCCTAAATATAGCAGAGATTTAAGTTTAAGAACATGAAAAATTTACTTTTTCTCAAAAATATTTAATTCCTCATTATAAATTGGACTTTGGATATTCAGAAAATTCAAAACACTGTGAAAAACATATCCTTGGGAAACCATTTTTTCTGGTTTTAAATGTCGAGCACTATTATCTGAAACCCAAACTATAAAAGGAATTTCAAATTGCTGTTTGGGCGCAATACTCATAGGCAAACCGTGCATATACAAATTATTTTCTCCTAACGATTCGCCATGATCGGAAACAAAAAGCATAGCACTTTTATATTCAGTTAATTGTTTTAAATCGCTTATGACTTTCGACAAAATATAATCGGTGTACACTATTGTATTATCGTAGGCGTTTATTAAAGCGGTATGCGAACAATTTCCGAGTTCAACACTATTGCAAACAGGTTTGAAAACTCCAAATTGTGATGGATATTTTTGACTGTAAGTTGGTCCGTGACTTGTACTAGTGTGGAGTACTATTAAAATTTTATTTTTTTTACTGGCTAAAATTTGCTCTTTTAAATCGGTCAATAAAATTTCATCATAATTACACCCATCACCTTTACATTTTTTAAATAAAGAATCTCGATTTTGATAATTTTTTACGTGAATTGGTGGTTCACCCCAATTTGTTGTTCGCCAAACTACCTCAACATTATTTCTAAATAAATAGTTCGGTAAAAGTTCATTTAAATCGTCGGAGTATGTATGTTCTAAAATACATTTTACGCCAGCTGTAGTATAAGTTGCTCCTGATTTTGCATTAAAATGAAATACATTTGGTATTTTTGACAACAACGGATTTGTATTTTTTTTGTATCCGTATAATGAAAAATTTTCAGCTCGTGAGGATTCTCCTATTACTAAAACAACAACAGATTTTTGATTATCTAAAATTGTTGGGTTTGGCAACAATATTTCTTTTTCATTTTTTTGATTTTGATGTACATAAAAAAGGGAAATATTTACAGTATAACACCAAGGCATGGCTAATCCACCAAGTGTTTTAGAATTTTTATCAATCCATAAAACATTACCTGCATTTGCAATAACTAAACCAAAAATAAATAGCAAAGTGAATGCTGTGATGGTGAAAAATTTCTTAATTGTTACACTTATAATATGAGTTTTAACAATAAAAATACAGGGTAATATGCCAAATAAAATCAAGTAAACAAACATTTTTACAGATAAAAAACTAGTGGACTCAGCATAATCTGTGTTGAGTACATTACTAATCATGCTTTCATCAATTATAACACTATACGTGTTTACAAAATAAACTGCAATGGCATTGATTATGAAGAAGATCACTAGTATAGATTTGCCTACTACTCTAGATAAAAATAACATTATGAAAAAAACAAATGCGTTTAAAACTAACATTAAAATTACCAAACTTACCACGATAACAATGCCATTTACAGTATTGCAATCGATATTATTTACTACAAATTTGAAAAACGGATAGTGAAAAAATAAAAAATTAAGTCCACTCAATATAAGTGCAAAATGAGTTATTTTAAGATTGTTTTTTAAAGTAATCATAAGAGAATTTATAAAATGAGATAAGTAAAGAAAACAACGCAACATAATAGATAATGAGATTGTCTGCGATTATTTTAAGAATTAGCGAAATAGCACCCGCAATAATGAGTATTAAAAAAAACGGATAATATTTTTTATAATTGATCCAGTTCCAAAGTTTGTATTTTAAGCTAAAAAAAATTCCTAACAAACCAGAAAAACAACCTATGATCCAACCAATAATTACATCAAGTGGATGGTGCGCACCAACTCCTACACGTGTAAACGCTATAAGCAATCCTATTGTCATAAGTGCAAGAATCCAAAATATTTTTACAATAATTTTTTGAGGCATAAATGCAAAAAGAATTACTGTTAACGTTGTAAAAACTGTTATAGAATGTCCCGATGGTAGACTAGCAAATCCAACAGCAGTTTTTCCAACAATAATAAAACTGGTATTATCATACAGTTCTGAAGGACGTGGCACAAGAAATAGATTTTTAAAAAACCATGAAAATACTAATGAAAATAAGGATGCACTTAATAAAGCTTCCCACATTTTTGGTACATAAATAACTAAAATAATTAAGAATGATAATAAAATTGAAGCATCACCTAACTGTGTGAGATTGAAAATTACTGTTGGATATTGACCTAAATGAGAATTGATCCAAAAAAATAAATCCTTTTGTACCAAGGTATAATTTGCAATATTTAAAGAATTTTGAGAATATAGAAATAAAACAACACCAACTAATAGAAAAAAAGGCAATGCGAAAATTGTTGGTTTTAACTTTGAATAATTAGAAATCACAACAGAATTTATCATTTTTTATTATTTACTGTAAGATTCTTTTATATATTTAAAACTTATAAAAAATTAAACTACACTTTGCATAGTTTTGCTAAAGTAAAACATTCTAATTAAATACCAAATTTCAACTCAATAAATGAGTGATTTCAATTAATAATATCCTATTTTAATCTTCCAATTGAAATTACAAATTACGAAACATTTTTATAAGTTTATTTAAATTAAAAAGAGATGTTTTGCAACACCTCTTTTATTTATATTATCTGAAATTTTTAAGTTATCGAATATTATTATTTCAATAAAATGAATCCAATAAATTACAACAGCTTGTCAATAATCATTTCTTCCGAAATTCCTTCGGCATCAGCTTTGTAATTTTTTATAATTCGATGACGCAAAATACCAACAGCTACCGCTTTTACATCTTCGATATCTGGAGAAAATTTTCCATTAAATGCTGCATTTGCTTTAGCAGCCAAAATTAAGTTTTGTGAAGCTCTTGGTCCTGCACCCCAATCTAAATAATTTTTTACATATTCGTTTGACAAAGCATTATTTGGGCGCGTTTTACTTACCAAAGTTACCGCATATTCTACCACATTATCGGCAACTGGAATTCGTCGAATTAAGTCTTGAAAATCGATGATTTCCTGCGCTGAGAATAAAGGATTAATTGTTTGTTTTATATTTGATGTAGTGCTTTTAACCACTAAAACTTCCTCTTGGAACGTAGGATAGTCCAGTTTTATAGCAAACATAAATCGGTCTAATTGCGCTTCTGGCAAAGGATATGTTCCTTCTTGCTCAATAGGGTTTTGAGTTGCAAGAACAAAATAAGGCAACGATAGTTTATAATTTTGCCCTGCAATGGTAACAGATCGTTCTTGCATAGCTTCTAATAATGCTGCCTGCGTTTTTGGTGGAGTTCTGTTTATCTCATCTGCCAAAATAATATTGGAAAATATAGGACCTTTAATAAATTTAAATTGTCTGTTTTCATCTAAAATTTCACTCCCTAAAATATCTGATGGCATTAAGTCTGGCGTGAATTGAATTCGTTTAAAATCGAGTCCTAAAGCCTGCGAAATGGTGTTTACCATCAAGGTTTTTGCGAGTCCAGGAACTCCAACTAACAAAGCGTGGCCTCCTGAAAAAATACTGAGTAAAATTTGGTCCACAACCTCATCTTGACCTACAATTATTTTTGCTATTTCTTTTTTAAGTTCTATGCGCCGTTGAACTAAATTTTTTACTGCTGTTACGTCTGACATTTTTAATGTTATATTTTTTTAAAAAGATAATTTAACAACGAATAACGAATTTTTAGATTTGCTTAAATTGGAATTATGAGTCTCAAAGATAAAATCCAAGATAAACATTAATCAAAATTTATTATTTTTTTAACCAGTTATTAGTAAAAATACAATCTCTGTATTCTCCGTTAATCTTAATATAGGTTTCTTTAATTTTTTGTTCAGACCATTTTGCAATAGCCTCAATTTGTTTTTCTTTCAATGCTAACTCTCTGATTTTAGTGTAATCTTTACTGTAGTCAGCTTTGTGTTCTTCAATTTTGTTAGTTACCGTTACAATTTTATATTTTTTTCCTTCTTTAGGATCGTCTTCTAAAATTGGAGTGGTGATTTCACCATTTTTTAAATCGGCTACTTGAGAGTAAAATTCAGGATCCATTTTTGTCAATTCAAAATGAGTGTCCTGCGTTTTCGGATTTACAAGCGTTCCACCATTAGCTCTAGTTTCTTTTTCGCTCGAAGTTGTTCGTGCTGCTTCGGCAAATGAAATTTCTTTATCTAAAATATGTTTGCGAATTAATAGAATTTTTTCCTTAGCTTCATTTAGTGCAGCAACACTAACTTTAGGAACCATTAATATATGCCGCAATTCTAAATCCTGACCTTTAATTTTTTCGAGCATAATAATATGGTATCCAAATTCGGTTTCAAATGGCTCCGAAATTTCACCTTCTTGTAATGAAAATGCAACATCTTTAAACTCTTTTACAAAAGCTGTTTTTTTATTGATTTTATAAAATCCACCTGTAGATCGTGAGCCTGGATCTTCAGTGTAAAGAACCGCTTTAGTAGTAAAACTCGCGCCATCCAAAACTTGCTTTTTAATTTCTTTGAGTTTATCTATAATGGATTGTTTTTCTTCGGCAGAAACTACTGGCTTTACGGTTATTTGCGCCATCTCAAGTTCCGCGCCAAATACTGGACGTTCTGCTTCTGGAATTCTTTTGAAAAAATTTCTAGTTTCTTCAGGGGTAATAGTTATAGGATCAATAATCTTTTTTTGCATTTCTGAAGCTAATTTTTGTTGCTTCAAGATCTCAAATAAATCGGTTTTAAATTCGTCCTCATTATTTTTTTTGAAATACTTTACCACTTTATCCATGCCACCAAGTTGTTCCACCATATAATCCATTTGCTGTGCCATCTTCTCTTTTACCTCTTCATCTTTTACAACAATAGAATCTTGAATGGCTTGGTGAGCATATAGTTTGTCTTCCAGTAATTTTCCTAACATCTGACAACGTGTAATATCCTTAACCGATCCGCCGGCACTTGATATTTCCAAAAATGCCTTGTCTATATCTGAATCTAAAACAGTATAATCCCCAACCGTAGCAATGATTCCGTCAATTTTTTGTCGCTTAGATGGTTTGATTGAATCTTTTTTTACTGTTTTTTCAACAATTATTTCTTGAGCGTTCGCAAAAATTGCAATCAAAAAAACAAAAAGAATTGTAGTTGTTTTTTTATTTAATAAATTTATCATTCGTGTAATTTACTTTTTAATTTGTTTTTTTACTCTTTCAAAAACATCTTGATTGATTGAAACAGTAAATTCTTTTTTCAAATCGGCAACCCAATTTTGTTCTAAATATTGTTGGTAATCATTAATGAGTTTTCCCTTACATTCTTCCAAAGTTTTTGGTCCTGCTGGCAATACCTTTATGACTTTGGTCACAAAAAAGTAATCTCCTTTTTTAGTAATTTCAGAAATTCCTTCTTGCATTTTTGTTCCTGCAGGAAGTGCATCGGCACCTTCTTCATAAACACCTTCATAAGTCATGATATTTACAACATCTTTAGTATTTAAATTATCTTTTATTGCTTGACTTGAGTCACCTTTTTTCAATAATGTCAATGCTTTTTTGATTACATCATTTTTAGTAGATGATAAAACTAAGGCGTTCACTCTAGTTTTCCACTGATGCTTATCTTTTTGAGTTTCATAGAACGCTTTTAAACCCAATGTGTCTGTTTTTGAACGTTGCCAGATTTCTTTTTCCATCAAATCGAACAATAATAATCCATCACGATATTCATCCATTATGGATGAAAATTCTGGAAATTCCTTTTCAAGGTTATCATTGTAGTATTGATTCATCTGTTCGTCAGCGAACTTTTGGTACAACACTTCAGTCAATTTTTCGACTGGTTTAACCGCAATACCCGATTTTTGTTGTGTGTTTACATAATTAAAAAAATCAGTTCCTGTAATGGTTTTCTTTTCGATAGTAAACAATTTTCCCGAATAAGGTTTTTCATCGGTTGGAACTGTCCATTTTGACTCATAAAAATCATTAGTTACTGCTTTTGCAGTAGTACCATAAACTTTATTGTCCCGTTTGATATTGTATTTTTTACGAAGCTTTTCGGTTAACGAGTTGCTAATTAATCGTGAACGATCGTCTTTACTAATTTTATTTTCGAGTTCAGTTTTAGATTCTTCCAGAGTTTTAACTGGATATTTTTCAATAAGTTTTACAATATGCCATCCGTATTGGGATTGAAATGGTTTTGAAATTGGATTTTCTTTAGTCAAAGCAAAAGCACCATCCTCAAACTCTGTCGAGCTTAGTTGCCCCGAACCAAAACGATTTAAAACACCACCTTTAGAGGCTGACGATTTATCTTCAGAAAATTGTTTGGCTAATTCCTCAAAGTTTTCGCCTTGTTGCAATTTTTTATACACATCGTCAATAGTGTTTTTGGCTTTGTCTTTATCAGCATCTCCTTCTTTAGGATTCATAGTCATGATGTGTGCTACGGTAATTTCGCCACGATTATCTCGAATGTTATTCACTTTTATTAAATGGTAACCAAAACGAGTTCGAACCGGCATCGAAATTTGTCCAACAGGAGTTTTAAAAGCACCATTTTCAAAATTATAAACCATTCTAAAAGCGGTAAAATACCCCAAGTTTCCTTTATTTTCTTTTGCAGATGGATCTTGTGAAAACTCTTGTGCAAGTTTACCAAAATCTTCTCCTGCAAGTGCCTTTTTACGAATGTCGATTGCCTTATTGTACGCTGTAAGTGTGTCAGCTGGCGAAGCATTTTCGTCGCATGTTATTAATATATGTGACGCATTTATTTCTTTTTGTAACCGCTGATAACCTTCGTTTACCAGTTCTTGAGTGACTTTACTATCAGATATGTAATTTTTAGAAAGTTGCGTTCGGTAGCTTTTTAATTCGGTTTGATACTGCGGATTATCTTGTAATTTTAGTTTATTTGCCTTGGCAACTTTCAGCTTATATCCAACAAATAATTCTAAATACTGATTTAAATCTTTTTGAGATTCATCTTTAACTAAATCTAAATTTTTATTGTAGACTCTTGCAAATTCATCAGTATAGTATGGTTTCCCGTCGACTGTAAACAAAACTTCTTTAGTTACGTTTTGAGAATTTGAAAAGAAACTCACTACTAACAGAAATCCAATAAATGCTTGTTTCATAATTAAAATTTTAAAATCTTTTAGTATTACTACTAATTTGTACTTATTTAATCAGTCAACAAAAGTAACAATTCGATAGTATTTTGCAAGTATACTAATTACTATTAACAAAAATTTATTAACACTTTCAAAAAAGAATTGTTTTAAAAAAGTTTGAGAATTTGTTTCTAAAAAAAATAAGTATATTTGATTTATAAATATTTAACTCGATACCTACGAATTTAATTTATCTGAATTCTCAAAGGGAACCTATTTTGCTGTGCTTAAAAATGATAATGAGTTTGTAACAAAAAAATTGATTACAGATTAATTTTTAACGTACCCTGTGAAATCAATATTTAAAAATGTAATTTATGAGACTCTTATTACTATTATTTTTGCTGCCTATATTTTGCTTTTCGCAAATTATAATTTTTCCAGACCCAAATTTGAAAGCTAAACTATTGAGTGCTAATACTACAAATTCAGTTGCATTTAATAGTCTTAATCAAAATATTAAAATTGATACTAACAATGATGGAGAGATTCAGGTAAGTGAGGCTTTGTTAGTTGATCAACTTTATTTGTTACAAGCTAATATTAGCAATATGCAAGGCATCGAATATTTTACAAACTTAACTAGACTTTATTTAGCATACAATAATATTACAACTGCAGATTTTACAGGATTAATAAATTTACATATACTTTCCACCTCATATAATCCAATTACTTCTGTTAATGTAACGAACTTGCAATATTTAAAATATTTTAATAGCGCAAATAACTTTTATACTAGTTTAGATTTTAGTACAAACCCTTTGCTAGACGATGTTTACACTAGAGATAACCCAAATTTAAACTATATAAATTTAAAAAATGGTAAAATGCAATTGGTTGGTCAACAGGCAACAGTAACATATTGCTGGACTAACCTTCCAAATCTTACTACAATTTGTGCCGATGATTTTGAAATAGCAACGCTTCAAGACTTTTTTACGACTTGCAACACTACTAATATTACTTCTATATCCTCAAATTGTCAACTAAATACTAATACTACAGCTGTAAATAAATTTGAAATTTTTCCTAATCCATTCAATTCAAATTTTACAATAGTGAGTGAGGAATTATTTGAGAATTCAAATCTTGAGATTTACAATTATCTTGGAATGAAAATAATCGATAAAAAGATAGATTCATATGCTACAGTTATAGATTTATCTAATTATTCAACTGGAACATACTTAGTAAAAATTGTAACAGACAACAC
>JACMPO010000012.1 GCA_014377455.1 Flavobacterium sp. | reverse complement strand
CTTTTGCACGACTAATACTTTCTTTTGGATTAAAAATCCTCTGTTCAATAACTTGTTTTCCCATCACGAATAGCATTTATACTGTAAATTTACAACAATTATGCTGCAAAATACAAATGGTGTAAAAAATGAAGTGCTAACAGTCGATGCTATAGCTCGTGGCGGATTATGGAAATCTTTTTTGCCATAATCGATCGAGCGAAGACAATTGCGAAGCATTTTAAAGGAACATTTTGCGGAGCAGGGGTGATTTATAAAAGAAGATAAGTTATTTACTAATAGAAAACCACACGAAAGGATTTGCGTGTTAGCGGGGCTTTTATCATTACTTATTTTATATAAGCTGCATTTTAAAGAGCAGTTTTTTGTTTTTTATTTTGTTTAAGTATAAGTCACTTATTCTTCTTTGAAATATTCATATAATAAGTCAAACATTTCCTGATGTGCAGCCAAACCCAGTAAATTTCTAAACATTTCTGTTATATTAAAATTCTGCTTATAACCTTTTTCTTCAAAAACTTTAAATTCAGGAATAACTTGGCAAGTAGCTAAATATGAAACTTCAGAATGAATACGTGAAAAAGTATTGCTATTATTATCATTGTAAAAGTCAATATTTGATTTTGCACCTTGCTCTAATAATTTTTTTACTTCTTTAAAATCAAAACACTCAACACGATTATACAATCTTACATCAATTTCTTTAAATCCTTCTTCTAAAAAATAGGATATTGGATCACAAATAACTTCATCGTTATCATCAGGGTCATTAGGATCATCGCAATAGAAATAATACCAATAATGATTATATTGTATTGTTTTAACAGTATTTGGTTGTCCAAATTCTAAATCCCAAAAGTCTAACATTTGTTTAGTTCGGTTTCTAATTTTTTCAATAAGCGGCTTGATTTCGTCTCGCCATTCAGTGTCAAACCATATTTTTTGGTTGAATAAAGTTAAATTTTTAAGGTCAAAAGTTATATTACCATCAATCAGAAATTTTTCTTTTTTTGCATAAATTTCTGGATATTCATTCTTGAAAGTAATAACTGTTTTTAAATCGTTGAAATATATAGCAAGAAATAAATTTTCTAATTTTTTGTTTTCTTCTTCTCTTGTCAAATTATTCATATTGTTGCTATATTTAATTTAATATATTATTAAATATTTTTTACCGATTTAATTTTCTTCGATTTCTCTTTTGTAAAAAGGTCTGCTGTATATTTTTCGTAGAGTTCAAATAAAAACTCCATTCTGTTGGCTTCACTTATAAATGCTTGTGGTCTGTATGCGAGATCGACTGCTTTATCTAACGCGTTGTGTGCTTTTACCAATGCAGGTGGCATTGTCAATGCGCCGTAAAGGTCGGCAAGTGAACTATTAGGAAATTGAAGTCTTGCATCTAATATTTTTTGTGCGGCTGTTTCTATGGCTTTTACTTGCTTGTCGTTTGAATTGTCTGGAAATGGGAAATTGTTGTAAACCAACTCGTTTGAATATCTAAACCTACTCTCTAATCGACCACAAACCGATTTTACCCAAGTCATATGCATTGCAGAATGTAATATACCGAAATGATAAAGTTTTGCTCCTTCAATAAATATACAACTGTCGCTTGCAATTGAATTTTCATCAAAGAAACCCATAGGAATGTATTTTCTGTTTTCAGAAGAATGTCTCGGTATTAAAACATAATTACTTTCGGGTTGTCTATCTTCCCCGAAAAGAGTAGGAAAAGCGGCGAGTTTTTGAGTTGCTTGTCTTGTGCTTCCTTCCCTATGTTTTCTGACATTTTCAACTCTTTTAGTTACAAGTTTCGTTTCTTTTAAATCTGTTGGATTTGCATCTTTAAGCCATAAACACCAACGCTTGTGTCCATTTAGATATTCGTGAGCACTGATAAGCGGTTTGAAAAACTTTTCTACTTTCGGTTCTTGTTCAATAAATGCGTTTTTTTCTTCATCAGTAAATAGAAAATTTCCTCCATCATTTGGCATACTTCCAAATGATATTTCTGGAATATTGCAAATAGGTTTTCTGCGTTTGCCAATAAAAACATCTTTTGCATCAACTAAATACGGATTGATATTTTTTGCTTTTATCTCGCGGGCTTCGCCTTTAATATCCTCATACTCATAAATGCTTTTATTATTATTGTCGTAGTTGGCAAAGCCAACTATAACACAATAAACCGCTGCATTTCCTTTTGCTTCGTTGCTCCATTTAAAAGTTCGGTGGGCGAAGTGAATTTTAATATTGTATTTATTCAACATCTGTCCCCAAAGTATAGCAGTTTGTTCGCCTTGAACTATTGAATTTGTCGAAACAAAAGCAACTTTGGTTTTAGTATTTTGAATGTATTTTGCAGCTTTAACATACCAAGCAGTAACATAATCTAAAACTCCACTTCCCTGTATGCTGTCAAATTCTTTTACAACAGCACCTCTTTGAGCTTGACTCATTATTTTTGAACCAATAAACGGGGGATTGCCTAAAATGAAGTCAAACTTTTTTTCTTCAGTATTCATTGGGGTTTTTCCTTGATGAATTTCAAAAGTTTCTGTTTGAACATTTACAGTTTTATATTCTACTTGTGGTTCTTGAAGTAAATAAATATTAGCGTGTTTAGCTAATACATTTATTGTATTTACTGGATTTAATAAACTTTGCCAATCAGTTTTCAGCGCGTCACCGTGTACAATTTTAGCCGCTTTTTTTAATGGCAAACGAACAAAGTATTGTCCAAACTCGTTGCTTATCTGCATGTTCATTTGGTGGTCGATCAACCACATTGCCACTTCGGCAATGCGTGCAGGAAACTCTTCATATTCAATGCCGCACATCATGTCAACATCGAGCCAAATAATTTCTCTAACGTCCATAACTTGTTGTCCACTTTTATAGATATTTCTTAAAATTTCTAATTCCAACAAACGCAATTCTCGGTAGGTAATTATCAAGAAGTTTCCGCAACCACAGGCAGGGTCAAGGAATTTCAGCATACTTACTTTTTTATGAAATTCGGAAAGTTTGTTTTTGTTGTCTTTGATACTTTCGAACTGTCTCCAAAGGTCGTCTAAGAAAAGTGGTTTGATGAGTTTGAGAATGTTGGTTTCGCTGGTGTAATGTGCTCCCAAGTTCCGGCGTTCTTTTGGGTTCATTACACTTTGGAACATCGAACCAAATATCGCTGGCGAAATTTTGCTCCAATCGATGTAACAGCACTCTAGCAAAGCTAATCGCATTTTTGTGTCGAAACTTGCTATAGGCAAATTCTCTTCAAACAATTTTCCGTTAACATAAGGGAAATCGGCAAGTTGTTCGTCTAGATTTTTAAAACGATCTGCATTGGGTGTATTTAATACTTGAAACAATTCTTGCAGTTTTGATGCTAGGTCGCTACCGTCTTGGGCTGTTCGCTGTTGTACATATTCTTGAAATTGTTGCTTGTTAAAAATGGTGGTGTCTTCGGCAAACAATAAAAACAGAATACGAACCAAGTAAACTTCTAATGGATGTGCGGTATATCCAATTTCTTCCAATCTATCGTGAAGTTTACCCATTAATTCTGCTGCCTTAATGTTTGCAGGGTCTTGCTCTTTGTAAACCTTTTTTTGATAACCCAAAATGTAGCCGAAATGCTGCACATTTTTAACAAGGTCGTTCAATTTAAACGTTACGATTTTATCGTCTTCTAAATCGTGAAGCCTAAAATTTTCAAAGTCAGAAATCAGAATATATTTTGGTAATTCATGTTGTTTGAGTCCGTGAGTATAGTCAATAGCCTGTTGATAAGCTTTGTCAAGGTTTTTGCCTCGGCTTTTCATTTCAATCAAAATTGTTCCTTTCCAAAGCAAATCAATATAACCATCTTTGTCGTCCAGTTTTTTTACTCTGTGTTCAAAGGTCGAAACACGTTTACTGCTAATACCAAACACGTTAAAAAATTCGACTAAAAATGGTTTTGCGTCCGCTTCTTCGTTTGAAGTGTCAGCCCATTCCTTTGAGAAATTTAGAGCCCGGTCTTTAATTTCGTTCCAGCTTAATGCCATTTTTTCGTCTGTTTTATGTTGGTCTGTCGATGGTTGTTTTGTCGACGGTTAATCTTACACCTAATTCGTTGATAAGTTTATCAAACATACGACTTATTCTCCCCCAAATATATAAAAAAAACCTACTTATCCTTCAAAAGCGCTTTTATCTCTTCAATGCTTTTGTTTTCAAAAAATGATTAGGGTATGTAAGAAACAGAACTGGTGTTGGGTTCACCTGTGTGGCTATTGGGTCCAACGGAACGGCTGTGGAGTTGTCCAGAGCACTGTTAAATAAAAATTCCGCAATGTCGGGATGGACATGCCCCAAAAAGTTAGACATTAATTGGGACATTTTGCGGAGCGGTGCATATTTGTGCATATTTATCTTATATTTGTTGCCAAGAGTGTGAAATTAAATCATTAAACGAAATTAAAACAAACAAATTATGAAATTAAAATTACTATTAATTGCAATTGTTTCATTTTACATGAACAACGCATTTAGTCAACAAGAGCAATGCGGTACAATGAAAAACCTAGAGGAAAAAATTAAAAAAGATCCTTCTATAAAAACACGAATGCTTCAAGTTGAACAACAAAATAAGGAATGGATTGAAAAAAACGGATTAGGATTTAAAAAGCACCCTGAAATCGAATCAAAAAATAATTCAAATAATTCGTCAAAATCTACCATAAATACATTTGATCTTTGCGGTTATAACAATAATTTATACACTGCGATACCAGCACCAACAATACTAAATCAAATAGTTAGTCCATCTTCTAATTGCACTTACGGTGGTGAGTTTGTTAGGGTTTATGATTTAATTGCAGAGAAAACATATAGAATTTCAACAATTGGAGCAAATAATTTTGATACTCAAATTACTATTTATCCTGAGGGTGGCGGAGATGCCGTTGGTTTTAATGACGATTGGGGTGCAAGCTTACAATCAGAGATTTATTTCACACCCATTTTAAGTGGAAGTTATGATGTATTAATTAATGAATACGGCTGTTCAAATAATCAATTATGCGCAAGTTTAGAGGTTGAATTATGGGGAAATCCTAGGGCAGTAATAACCATTCCTGTAGTTGTTCATGTAATTCATAGTGGCGAAGCAATTGGTACAGGTACAAACATTTCAGATGCTCAAATACAATCGCAAATAGATGTTTTAAATGAAGATTTTAGAAGATTAAATCCTGACATATCGCTTGTTCCAGCTGCATTTAGAGGGGTTTCTGCTGATCCATTAATACAGTTTTGTTTGGCTCAACAAGACCCAGACGGTTTTTTAACTAATGGGATTACAAGATATATTCAACCTACACAGGAAGAATATAATCAACTTGGAATTGCAGCAGAATTACAGTGTTTAAATATGCCGACAATTGAAACTATCATTAAACCAGAAACAATTTGGAATAGAGATAAATATCTAAATCTATGGGTGTCAGATATGAAACAATTGCCACCAACTTTAAATGGTCAACCAAATACAGCAGTTGGTAATAATCAAGGTTGCAATTTTCAAGCTTCTCTTTTAGGTTATGCTCAATTTCCTGGAGAAATTGCTACTATAGATAATCCAAATCCAGAATTAACAGATGGAGTTTGGATAAAATATGATGTTTTTGGGAAAATCGGAAACTTAGTCCCAGCATATAATTTGGGAAGAACAGCGACACATGAAGTTGGACATTGGTTAAATTTAAAGCATATATGGGGTGATGAAAATGCTTGTGCAGCAGATGATGAGGTTATTGATACTCCGAAACAAACGGTCTCAACCTCAGGGTGTAAAGTTTTTCCATCTTATGATACTTGTACAACAAATTATCCTGGAATTATGTTTAAAAATTATATGGATTATTCAGATGATAATTGTGTTGGTTTATTTACTTATGGGCAATTTGCTAGAATGGATGCAGTATTATTTAATCAAAGAATAGGGTTGTTAACATCTCAAGGGTGTGTGCCAGGAACCTTAGCAATAAATGGCTTTGAAAGTAAAAAAATAAATATTTCTCCAAATCCAACTTCTTCAAAAGTATTCTTTGATAATTCGAGCTATAACTTTAATGAAGTAGTGATTTATAATTATCTCGGTCAAGAGGTAGCTAAGGCATCCTTTACTGCAATAATAAATAACCAAGAAATTGATATGATTAATCTATCTGCGGGTGTTTATCTTTTAAAATTCAGTAACGGTAAAAACAGTACAACGGTTAAAGTTGTAAAACAATAAAAAACTAAAAACCTTAAAATGCCTCCCTAACCTGAGGCATTTTTTTTTAGCTATATGTATTGTTACAGCGGTGCTTGATGCGTTTTGCTTCCCATTTAATTATCAATAAATTTAAATCAAAATCGGGAATTTATATTTTTATAAAATAAAATAAACATTCCCCCTACCCCTTCATCAACGCTTCAATCTCTTCAATGCTTTTGCCCGCCAGCCATTGGGCAATGTTGGGCGGAACCGCTTCGTCGTAAATGCGCAGTTTTTTTAAGGCATGTTGCTCGCTCAGTTCCATATTGCGCACCGAAAACAAATCGTTGGGTGTGCAATTAAGGTGCAAACACAGCTTAGTAAGGTGGGCATAGTTCAGCGCAATCGACTCTCCTTTAATTATTTTGGTAGCCGTGTTGATAGGTATGCCAATTTTGGTTAAAAACGTGCTGCTGTAAGTAATATTGCGCTGGGTCAAAATGGGTTTTAAGTCTAAAATGACGCTGCTGGTGGGGATGTAAATCGACTTTCTTTTCTTTTTTAACATAATCTATGGGTTTTAAAGGATGGAAGGATAATGGCTCAAAATCTATAAAAGCATTTTTAGTATTTCTAATTTCAATTTTAATTAGTATTATACATTTTAAAAAATAATTACTTGATTTTTGAAAACATTTACTTGATTTTAGCAAGTAGTTGCTTTATTTTAGCAAGTAGTTACTTTATTTTTAAAAGTATTTACTTGATTTTTGAAAGTGATTATTTGATTTTATCAAACATTATAATTCATTTAGCAACTATTTAAATAATTTTAAAACTTTAAAATGCTTTTAGTACTTTTTAAAACAACATCTATATTTAATAAAATGCTTTACATTTTATGTAAAACGTTTATTATAACTATTAAATTATTTCTATTGTTTACTAAACAATCATAATATACAACAAAAGTAATAATTTTTAAAACATAATAATCATTTAAAAACTAATAATAATAGAGTTATTTTTGTTAAAAAAAGTCGTTAAATGTTTTGTGCCCTACTGATTTTTTTCTACATTTGAAATTATTAACAATTAAAACATACAAAAATGACAAGAGACCAAGAATCGTTTTATGCCATGGTATTGAAAGTTAAAAACTTTGGCATCAAAAACTTAACAGCAATGGCGGCGTTCCCATCACTAGCCTTGCTTTTTACCCAACTTACTACGTTGATTAATGCGCTTATCTCGGCAGACAAGGGCAGCCGTGCAGACCTAACGGGCTATGCGATGGAAAAAGTGGTTAAAAGAAACGCACTCGAAGCCATTTGCGAGAAACTAAGCAATGCCTTGGCGGCTTATGGCGCGATGAACAACAACCTTTCGTTGCAAAAAAGAGCCGATTTCAACGCCAGCCAATGGTACAGTTTTTCTGAAGAAAACCTAATGACCGAGGCACTGATTTTAAAAGATTTGGCTACGCCAGTGGGTGTTGCTCTAGCTCCTTTTGGCGCAGGAGTTGCCGACATAACGGCTTTAGACACCTCGCTAAGTGCTTTTACAGCGATTATAGACGAGCCAACGCTCAACATCGACATAAGAAAAGAAGACAACAAAAAAATTGTGCTGGTGATAGGTCAAATAAAAGATTTCTTCAATGATAAATTAGACGTTGTAATGAAGGTGGTAAAATCGAGCAACCCAAGTTTGTATAACCTCTATCTTTCTGCAAGAGCCATAGACACCAACGGTTCGGCTACTGCGCCAACGGTGCTAAAAATGGTTGCACCGTTTACCACCGTTACGATGCACACTGCTGTTGCCTATAGCGAAGACACGTTTTATACGATTCAAAACCGTGGCAGCGATGCCGTAACTTTTAGTCTTTCTACCACCGATAACTCCGAAGGTCCAGAGCCTGTTACCCTAGGTGCTGGCGAAACCAGAACAAGACTAGCAAGCAACTTGGCTGTAAGCGGTACTTTTTTGGTAGTTAAAAACCCAAGTGCAAGTAGTGTGGAAGTGAAACTTTGGGTGGAGTAGGTTGATTGGGTTTAGAGGTTAGAAATTAAAAACCGATTTGAGTTTCAAATCGGTTTTTTTGTGATGAGTTAATTACAAATAAAATAATTAATCTTTGGCTTTATTTTCATTAATTTTATTTCTAATTTCTAACGTTTTTTCATTGTCTAATTGCTCATGAGTTTCAATATGACAAACTTTACACAAGGACAATAAATCCTCTAATTTTTCACAAAATAAATTTTCATAAGTTAAATGATGAACTTCCTCAGCAGGCTTTACTTTGCATCTTTGACATAAGTTATTGTCACGAATTAAAGCTTGATTTCTTTTAATTTTCCATTCTTTTGATTGAATATAATTTGTGTATTTTGCGAATTTAGAAGTATCGAAATTTCTTTCTTTTACACATTCCCACAGCATTTTATTTTCAATGATTTGTTCCGTTTTCCATATTTCATAGTTGTAATGGCTAAATTCTGATTCAATCTCAACGCCATACTTTTTGAATGATAAAGGTCTTGTTCTATCTACACAACCACCACAATTTATACATTGTCGATGTAATCTTCGTCTATCCCTATTGTTATCATCAATTGTTAAAATTTGATATGGTGACTTACAGCAATCATCAATTCTTACAGGAGTTAAATAATTACAAACTAAACATTTGTAAATATCATGAAAATTATGTTTTGTATCTATAAACGAGTTATCACTATTACATCTCGAACATCTTTTCATAAATTATTTTTTCTTTCTATTATTTTGGTTTTGTCTTCTAATATCGTCTGATTTCCACAGTAAATAATTAAAACGATAAAAAGATTTGAATGCAACATTTAGCTGGTCTAAAACTTCTTCAATTTCGTTTTTTGGTGTCCATACTATTTCTAAAGATCCAAAACTAATATTTCCTCTTTCTTCTTTTGATTCTAACATTGCTGTTATGTAAACACTCATTAGATTAAATATAAAACTTTTATAATTTGCACTAAATTCTGGTGTTACTTCTTTGTCATAAAATGGTCCACTATATGATCTAAATTTAAAATTATGTGTTTGGGACATTTCTAAAAATTCTAACCAGAATGAATCATTTAGATTTTTAATATTCTCCCAATTCAATAAATCCGTGTGAAATATTATTTCATTTTTATAAAAATCATACATCAAATAATAATTAGCTTTTGTTTTTTCAGAAACCAAAAAACAACAAATGCTTGCCGTTGGTTGGTAATAATATGGTGTGAAATTATCTTTAACATTACTTTTTTTTGAAGCATTAATTAATAATGCCGTAGCGGAAGTAAAAAAGTTATTTATCTCATTTTGTTTTATTTCACCTTTTGAAATTGTATTTATTGTATTAAAAAAAGTTTTCTCAGATAACATATTTAATATTGTTTTAAAATGAATTTTTAATATTTAAAATAAATGCTTCCTTAAATTTCAAGTAGCTTAATGGTATAAAATCTAAGAATCCAATTTGACTTTTCAAATCGGATTCAAAATGTCGAGAGTATATCTTCAGAAAAAGTTCAACAGTAATCACTTTCGTCATTAATTTTTATACAAATATCAATTTTCTTCTATATCCTCAATAATTTCTTTTGCAATTTTCGAACAATTTTTTATTTGCAAAAGCTCTTCTTCAAAGTCCTCAGACTTGAACGTAAGAAAATTATTTAAATATTTTACGAATCCAGACGATACTTTTTTAAATGTTACTTTTCTAATTTCACAAATAAAAACTAAACCATCTTCATCTTCTTTAAAACTCCAGAGACCATGAATAAAAAGATTCCTGTTTATTCTAATCTTATCGATTGAATTATGTAAACCCCTTATTTTCTCCTCTTCAATTTCATGAAATTTCGATAATTTCAGTAACAATTTTAAATTTTGGCTAATAGAATTATCTTCTAATAAAATCGAACTAACAAATTCATTTTCTGACTTGATTAAAATATAAATAAGTTCTTTAATTTGACTTTCCAAATTTGAAAAACCAATTGATATTTGACCAATTTGCGAATAAAAATTTTTTTCGTTTGATGTCATTAATTTGATATTTGATCCAATACTTTTTTGAACGTTATATAACTTTCTAAAAAAAGCTTAGACTTTATTGAAAATACAGTACTAATTTTTTTCATTTTCTCTTTTTCAAATTCCGAAATACTCATGTAATCGATATTAGTTTTCTCCCAGTACTTTTCTCTCAATTCATCAACTAATTCATCATAATTATTTAGCCAATTAGCACTATAACTTTTTAATACTTGAATTTCTTGTTTAGTAAATTGAAAAAAATCAATACGAATCTTGCTATTTATAAGTTTAGAAATTTCAGGAAAACTATTAGCATATTGAGAATCACCTAGCAAGATAATTTCCTTTAAGACCTGTAATTCTTCTGCATCAAATTTTATAGTTCTCATTTTTGCCATTTTTTTTAAATTACACCAAATTTGCATTTTAGTCGTAAGAACATCAGACTTTATATTTCCCAAATATATAAAAAAAACCTACTGATCCTTGAAAAATGCTTTTATCTCTGCAATGCTTTAGTATTTAAAAAATAACTAGTCCTAATTAACCGACAAAGACGATTTAGGACTAGTCACAGAAAAACAACAATTTCAAAGCAATTTTCTAACCTTCGTATTACACAGCTGGGCAACTTTATCTTATATTTGCATTTCAAAAAAAAAGTACGATTATGTTTGATAATTTAAGCGAGAAATTAGACAAAGCCCTTCATACCCTTAAAGGACACGGAAAAATCACAGAAATAAATGTTGCAGAAACTTTAAAAGAAGTGCGTCGTGCGTTGCTTGATGCCGATGTGAATTTTAAAATCGCAAAAGATTTTACCACCAAAGTAAAAGACAAAGCCATTGGTCAAAATGTATTGACCACTTTGCAACCAGGGCAACTTTTGGTCAAATTAGTCAAAGATGAATTGACAGAATTGATGGGTGGCGATGTTGCTGGAATCAATCTTTCGGGCAATCCGACAGTAATTTTAATGTCTGGTCTGCAGGGCTCCGGAAAAACAACTTTTTCAGGAAAATTAGCTAATTTTTTAAAAACAAAAAAGAATAAAAATCCAATGTTAGTCGCATGTGACGTTTATCGTCCGGCGGCAATTAATCAGTTGCACATTGTTGGAGACCAAATTGGTGTTGAAGTTTATTCCGAAATTGGAAATAATAATCCGGTTGAAATTGCACAAAATGCGATAAAATATGCCAAAGAAAAAGGTTATAATGTTGTAATTGTCGATACCGCCGGTCGTTTGGCAGTTGACAAAGAAATGATGGACGAGATTGAACGCGT
>JACMPO010000118.1 GCA_014377455.1 Flavobacterium sp. | reverse complement strand
TTACAGGGATTGGGTTTAGGAATGATCATTTCTGCCATGACCACCAAATACCGTGATTTGGCTTTTTTAGTCACCTTTGGAGTGCAATTATTGATGTATGCCACTACGGTGATTTATCCCTTAAGTACTGCCATTGCCAAATATCCGGATTATGCCTGGATTGTGGAATATAATCCCATGACTCCTATTATTGAAGGTTTTAGATTAGGCTTTTTGGGAGAGGGAAGTTTTTCTTGGGCTAGTTTAGGTTACGTTGCCTTGATTTCTTTTACTTTAACATTTTTTGGATTGGTGATATTTAATAAAGTGGAGAAAACTTTTGTAGATACTGTTTAACTGTGAAACCCAATAGATTTTCTGAGTTGTAGTTTGATATGTTTAATAAGCTTAGTAAATGTTACAATAAATTATCAAATCAAGATAGAACTCCTGATTTTTTAACCCCAAGCTACCTACCATCCCTAGACGGATGGAGAGCTATTGGCGTAATCATGGTTTTATTCGGTCATGCTAAACTAAGCAGAAATGTGCCCACCGTTGTTCACACATTTTTGGATAAAACAATCTACGCGGAGCTAGGTGTTCAAATATTTTTTGTGCTTAGTGGCTTTCTGATTACCATTATATTGATAAAAACGAAACAAAAATTTAGAACTATTTCTCTAAAAGAGTTTTATATCAAAAGAGCACTAAGAATTCTACCCGTTTTTTACCTATACCTATTTGTACTTTTCATACTGAATTTGTTGATGGGTTTAAACTTAAATTGGCAAAACTTCACAGGACCTTTACTATTTGTAAACAATTTTAAACTCTTTGATTCAACCTGGCTAACAGGCCATACCTGGTCATTAGCAGTGGAAGAGCAATTTTATTTGTTATGGCCACTCGCATTCATTTTGATGCCAAAAAAAGGGTGGCTATTTTGTCTCTCTGTTATTTTAGCCAAGGTGGTTTTAAACGTGTTTTGGTATCTAAAACCAGAGTTCTATAATATTACAATGGGACCGTTCCTTTCTAGATCAGATGCCCTATTAACGGGCTGTTTATCTGCTATTTTATGTTTTAAGGGCTTTTTTAACAACAAGCAAAAAATATGGAGTAAATGGCACTTACCGGCGCTTTGCGCTATTGCTATTCTACTTATATACCATCACTATAATGCAAGATTATTTGGCGTTTTATTAGTTCCGTTTGGTGATCTTGTTTCAAACACATTAATTATGTTTTTAATTATACAAAGTGTAATAAACAGAAAATCGCTATTATTTAAGATCCTGAATTTAAAAATTATAAAAAAAATCGGTGTGCTTTCTTACAGTATATATATTTGGCAACAGCTTTTTTTAGTACCAAAAGATTACAATAACGCTGTTTTTTGGAATATCTTCCCTTATAATATTCTCTTTGCGTTATGTACAGCTTACCTGTCTTATACCTATTTTGAGAGCTTTTTTTTAAGGCTAAAAGATCATTTAAGGAAAAACCATCCAATAGCAATAAAAGGAAGTTAAGTAGAAGATCAATGCATTTTGAAATAAATTAGAGAAGGACTGTCTTAGCCATTGTTTCTAAGGAGTTTTGAAGGATTTTCCTCCAACTAAGTTTATACTGAGTTTATCGAAGTACTCAGCAGCTCAAACAGATGCTTCAACTAAGTTTAAAAGGGGTATTACCTTGACCGAAGGCGAAGGATGTTGCGGTGGGCTATCAAACTTGTATTCATGGAATTCCTTTAGCAGGGCAAATGCTTCAACTCCGCTCAGCATGACAACTACTCCAACAATGCTTATATTTCTTAAAGAAATTATTGCAATCAGACAAATAATTGCCAGATGCAACCATAGTGGATACTTCCATCAACGAACATGGTAATTAATTAGATAATCCTCAAAGTTGTCTCCAAAAACCTAATAATTATCTAAAGGGAAATACACATTTATGCTATATTTGATTTTAATTTTTTAAATGGGGATGGCAATTAAAGTAGAAAATTGTCTAAAGCTTACCAATTTTATAAAATTGCTTGAGCAAAATCTCTCTCCATTTGAAAAGCTATTTGACTAGATTAAATAATTTATAATGTTTTTTGGAAATTGAATTTATGAATCTAGTTCGAAAACTAAACACCTTTCTCAATAATCAAAGATTTAACAGTGATCTAATTAATGAATTAAAAAAGCAACATATTGAAGCTAAAAAAAACGGTAAAAATTGGCAATTTTTCTTCCCTGAAGAAGTTTTTATTCGACCCTCTCCGAGTTCAGATTTTAGTGTCTTTCTACAGGTTTTTTATC
>JACMPO010000011.1 GCA_014377455.1 Flavobacterium sp. | reverse complement strand
ACATTGTAAGTTCTGTTAAATTCAGTTGAACCCGTATTGACTAACAATTCGTTGGAAACACCAGTTTTAGCTGCATAGATGGTATGCTCATATTGGGGCTTTGCTCTTTCTGGTAAAATTAAAACTTTATTGTTTATATAAACAATTCCGTCTTTTAATTCGAGTAAATCTCCAGCAGTTGCCACACATCTTTTTACATAATTCGACTTTTTATCTATTGGTTTATTAACCGCTTTTCTTCCGGATTTATCAAAAAATTTATAAACGGTATCGACGGGCCAGTTAAAAACAACAATGTCATTTTTTTCTATTTTCTGAAAACCCGGAAACCTGAAATAAGGCAATTCTGGAAAATTAAAATAAGATGTTTTTTTTGTAAAAGGAATAGAATCATGAATCATAGGCAAAGCAACCGTTGTCATTGGTGTTCGTGCGCCATAACTCGATTTACTTACAAATAAAAAATCGCCAATCAACAAAGATTTTTCTAAAGAAGCCGTCGGAATTGTAAATGGCTGTATAAAATAAGTATGCACAATTGTTGCTACAATTACAGCAAAAAGCAAAGAACTTAACGTATCGCCTCCTTTATTAGTCGCTATCAAACTTCTATTTGAAATATAAGTTACATTTTGGGTATAATTGATGTAATAAGTATAAAATCCGAAAGTAAAAATGCCCAAAAGCGTATCAATTGTTGTGTTTTTACCAAAACTTCTCAATGTTTCTACCCAAATTACAGGAAACATAATTAAGTTAACGATAGGTATAAAAAGCAGAATTGTCCACCAGGATGGACGGTTAATAATTTTCATCAAAACCATTGCATTATAAACCGGAATTGCGGCTTCCCAGGATTTTCGTCCTGCTTTTTCATATAATTTCCATGTTCCGATGTAATGAACAATTTGAACAACCAGAAAAAATATAAACCATTGATATAGTGTCATTTTTTTGAATTTAGCACTTCAATTTCGCTCAAAGTGACGTTAATTTATTTACTGTTAGTGTATGATAATAATTATAAGTTACAAATTTATAATTATTTTTATTATTTTAAATTTCGTTTAAACTCAAAACATCTCTCATCGTAAAAATTCCTTTTTTGTCAACAATCCATTCTGCTGCCAAAATTGCGCCTAGTGCAAAACCCTCGCGGTTGTTGGCGATATGTTTAATTTCAATAGAATCAACCTCAGAATTATAGAAAACGGAATGTGTGCCAGGTACATTTTCAATTCTTTGGGCGTCAATAAAAATTTCATCTGATATTGGATTTTCTAAAGTCCAGTTTTCATATTTTGAATTACTGATAATCGCATTCGCTATAGAAATTGCTGTGCCGCTTGGCGCATCTAACTTTTGCGTGTGATGAATTTCCTGCATAGAGACATTGTATTGATTAAATTTTGACATTATCTTTGATAAGTAATCATTTAATTCAAAATAAATATTCACGCCTAAACTAAAATTTGAAGCATAAATAAATCCGGTGTTATTTTTTAAACACAAATTTTCTATTTCATGGTAATGTTCTAACCAACCTGTTGTACCAGAAACTATAGGAATTCGTTTGTTTAAACTTTCAGAAATATTGTTT
>JACMPO010000010.1 GCA_014377455.1 Flavobacterium sp. | reverse complement strand
TGATGTATTGTGCTTTGCCGAAAATGTTCCAGAAGGAATTCAGGAAATCCTGAAAAATGCGACCTCCGAAAGAATTGAAGCAAGTTTTCAACGCATCTGGAAATGCAAACAAAAAGCAGGAATTGTGGATGGAAAACCTAGTTTGCCAAACCTTTTAGCGACTGACTTTGATTTTAAAACTACTTCAAAATTAAATTTTAAAATAGCTCAAAACTGTATTACAAAAATAAAAGATAATCACAATACCGAGACTGTTTTTGACGCAAAAAACAAAGGAGATCTCGCCAAAATCAGCATTTATAAAAATACAGGTAATATATTTTTTCACACCCTAAGTAACGCTTTACCTTCCCCTGAATTTAGTTATGAAATTGGAGGTGAATGTGTTCTGAATGAATTAGGAAATGAACTAAATAGATTTAATACGCTAATCATTTCGTTATTTGTTCCAAAGGCAAAACCTTTGAACAATTTTGACATTGAAGATTCCGTACTTCAATTTTTGGTCAACATGTTTAGTACTAAAAAGTGTATTTTATATGTTTTTGGGAATCCTTATGCGTTGCAAATTATTCCAAATTTGAAAGATGCTTCCGGTATTATTCAAATATATCAGGATTTTTCAGAATTTCAGGAAACCGCTGCCGAACAACTTTTGAAAAATATTAAATGTGAAGGAAGTCTTCCTGTACAGATTGCCTTTTAATAATTAACAGTTAAAATCTGTAAAAAATATTAATATAATAATTTCCTATTTTGAGATAAGTATTTATAATCAAATTCTATATCAATTTACTAATAGTATAATTACCTTTGTTAAGTAAAAAAACAATTAAAAAATAAAAAAATGTCATTAGTAGGTAAAAAATTTCCAAGTATCGCAGTAGACGCTATCTCTGAAATGGGTGATAATTTAAAAATTAACATCTTTGAAGAAGCTGTAAACAACAAGAAAAAAGTACTTCTGTTTTGGTACCCAAAAGATTTTACTTTTGTTTGCCCAACAGAATTACATGCTTTTCAAGCTGCTTTACCAGAATTCGAAAAAAGAAACACAATAGTTATCGGTGCATCATGTGATACTAACGAAGTTCACTTTGCATGGTTAAACACCCCAAAAAATAACGCTGGAATTGAAGGTGTTACATATCCAATTCTTGCTGACACCAACAGAAACTTATCAAACATTTTAGGAATTCTTGATATTGAAGAAACAGGTTACAGTGAAGAAACTGATTCAATTATTATTCAAGGTTCTAACGTAACATACAGAGCTACTTATTTAATTGATGAAGAAGGAAGAATATTTCACGAAAGTGTTAATGATATGCCGTTAGGAAGAAATGTAGATGAATATTTGCGCTTAGTAGACGCTTATACACATTTTCAACAAAAAGGAGAAGTTTGTCCTGCAAACTGGGAAGCTGGAAAAGAAGCAATGAACGCTGATCGCAAAAGTACTGCTGAATATTTAAGTGTAAACTAAATCAATAATATTAATAATGTCAGTTGCAATACCAAATTCAACTATAAATATTGAATATTGGTAATGCAATTGATTTTTAAATTTAAAAACTATGTTAATCGAATTAACCGAAGACACGTTACAGGATTTAATCGCAAAAGACGAAAAAGTAGTAGTTCAATTCTCGGCTTCGTGGTGCGGAAATTG
>JACMPO010000117.1 GCA_014377455.1 Flavobacterium sp. | reverse complement strand
TGCAGAGGAACAATTATCACAAGATTTAGCATCGGAAAAAGATAAATTTTTACGCCTTTTTGCAGAATTTGAAAATTATAAACGACGCACTTCAAAAGAACGAATGGATTTGTATAAAACTGCCAATCAAGAAGTATTACAAGCACTATTGCCAGTTCTTGACGATTTTGACAGAGCCGTTTTACAAATTTCTAAATCAGACGATGAACTTTTGCTTAAAGGTGTCGAACTTATTCATGAAAAACTAAAATCGACTTTGGTTGCTAAAGGTTTAGAGCAGATGGAGGTTCGTGTAGGTGATAGTTTTAATGCAGATTATGCAGAAGCTATTACACAAATTCCAGCTTCATCGGACGATATGAAAGGTAAAATTGTTGATGTATTAGAAAAAGGTTATAAACTTGGAGACAAAATTATTCGTTTCCCAAAAGTGGTAATTGGAAATTAAACTACTTTAATTTTCTAAAATTGTGAGATAATACATAAGTCTCTAACTCATTTATTCAGAAATCAAAACATGAAAAAAGATTTTTACGAAATACTTGGAACTAACAAAAATGCAAGCGAAGCCGAAATCAAAAAGGCGTACCGCAAAAAGGCAATTGAGTTTCATCCTGATAAAAACCCAGAAGACAAAACAGCCGAGGAGAATTTTAAAAAATGTGCCGAAGCTTACGAAGTTTTAAGTGATCCTCAAAAAAAAGTAAAATATGACCAATATGGACATCAAGCTTTTGAAGCTGGAAACGGCGGTGGAGGTTTTCAAGGTGGCGGTATGAATATGGAAGATATTTTCAGTCAATTTGGAGATATTTTTGGAGGTGGCGGTTTTGGTGGGTTTGGTGGAAACTCTGGTGGACAAAGACGCGCAAAAGGGAGTAATCTTCGTATTAAAGTAAAACTTACCTTAGCGGAAATTGCAAATGGTGTCGAGAAAAAAGTAAAAGTAAAACGAAAAATACAAGCTTCAGGAGTTCGTTACAAAACCTGTAGTACATGCAACGGTCAAGGTCAAGTAATGCGAGTTACCAACACTATTTTAGGTAGAATGCAATCGGCTTCTACTTGTCCAACTTGTGGTGGTGCTGGACAAATGATAGAAAGTAAGCCAGCAAATGCCGATTCCCAAGGAATGGTTTTGGAAGACGAGACGGTTTCTATAAAAATTCCAGCAGGTGTTGTGGACGGAATGCAACTTAAAGTTTCTTCAAAAGGGAATGATGCTCCAGGAAACGGAATTCCTGGTGATTTAATAGTTGCTATTGAAGAGCAAGAACACGAATTTTTAAAACGTGAAGGCGAAAATTTACATTACGATTTATACATAAGTTATCCTGAAGCAATTCTTGGAGCTTCTAAAGATATTGAAGCAGTAAACGGAAAAGTTAGAATAAAATTAGAAGAAGGAATACAATCGGGTAAGATTTTACGTCTTAAAGGCAAAGGAATTCCAAGTATAAATAGTTACGGTAATGGAGATTTATTAGTACATATAAATGTTTGGACGCCCAAAACTTTAAGTAAAGACCAGCGACAATTCTTCGAAAAAAATATAAATGACGACAACTTTACACCTCATCCAGAAAAGACAGATAAATCTTTTTTTGAAAAAGTTAAAGATATGTTTTCATAATTGCAAAATTCTTTTTACTTTTGGAGTATTACTTGGAAACAGGTAATCTTTTTCATAGCAATTTTTCCCATCCTTGTGTAAAAATAAGGGTGGGTTTTTTTTGTAACAAATCTTAAAAGAAATTACTAATAGTTTACTTTTACAAAAATTAATTTGGAATGAAACATATTCTTGAAGTAAACAAAATAGTTAAAAATTACGGAAATTATACAGCACTTAATGCGGTTTCACTAGCTATACCAGAAGGAAGCATTTATGGATTACTTGGTCCCAATGGTGCTGGTAAAACATCATTAATAAGGATAATAAATCAAATAACTGTTCCTGATGGTGGAGAAATAATTCTTGATGGCGAAAAATTAAATCCAAAACATGTACAAAATATAGGTTATATGCCTGAAGAACGAGGTTTATATAAGTCAATGAAAGTTGGTGAGCAATGCTTGTATTTAGCACAACTTAAAGGAATGTCTAAACCAGATGCAAAAAAACAACTCGATTATTGGTTTGATAAACTGGAAATTCAAGGTTGGTGGAACAAAAAAATTCAGGAATTATCTAAAGGAATGGCACAAAAAGTGCAATTTGTGGTAACTGTTTTGCACAAACCCAAACTTTTAATTTTTGACGAACCGTTTTCAGGCTTTGATCCTGTGAATGCTAATTTAATTAAAGATGAAATTTTAGCTTTGAAAAAAAGTGGTACTACTATTTTATTTTCAACTCATCGTATGGAAAGCGTGGAAGAATTGTGTGACGATATTGCTTTAATTCATAAATCAAACAAATTAATTGAAGGAAAACTTGTTGATGTCAAAAAACAATTTAGATCAAACAACTATGAAGTAGGTATCATATCAAATAATATTGAAGGTTTAATGTATGATTTATCACAGAAATTCAAAATTTCACAAACCAATTTTAAATCGCTAAATGATGAATTAAAACTCGAAATAAATTTAGGAAGTTCAAGTCCAAATGAACTTTTAAATATTTTAATTCAACGAGGTCAAGTAACACATTTTATGGAAAAAATACCTAGTGTCAATGATATTTTTATAAAATCGGTTACGGCTTAAAAGTCTTCAAAAATTAATATAATAAGTCCAAAATGAATATAATAAGTCTTATCATAAAAAGAGAATTTACTGCAAAAGTTAGAAATAAATCGTTTATTGTAATGACTTTTCTAAGTCCACTATTATTTATCGGCATTGGAGCATTTGTAGGTTATTTAAGTTCCATGAAAGCCGAGTTAAAAACGATTGCAATTCACGACGAATCGGGTTTATTTGGTAAAGAATTTAAATCGACTGACGAATACAAATATCTTAATTTAACTCAAATTCCAGTTAAATATTTAAAAGATAGTATTGCTAATAAAAATTATGAAGGCTTATTATTAATCCCAAAAACTAAAGCTGCTAACAGGCTTCAGTCAGAAATAGAATTCATATCAAATGATAGCCCAAGTATATCATTTATTAATAATTTACAAGATATTATTGCATCAAAACTAACAACTAAAAACTATCAAAAAGCTGGACTTGATACTTTAAAAATAAAAAATTCAGAGTCAAAAGTCAGTATAAATCTTTCTAAATCTTCTGGTGAAAAAACTTTAAAAGGTTTAAATGAAATTAAAATAATTATTGGTGGTGCATTTGGCTATTTAATTATGATGTTTATTATTTTATATGGAAATATGGTGATGCGAAGTGTTATTGAAGAAAAAACATCACGTATTATTGAAATTATCATCTCGTCGGTGAAACCATTTCAGCTGATGATGGGAAAAATAATAGGAACTTCATTAGCGGGAATTTTACAATTTTTAATTTGGGCAATTCTGGGATTAGGAACAATGTTTGTACTTTCGTATGTATTTGGAATTCACATGGGTGCAACTTCTGGGATGCAAGCGCAGGCAATTCACGGGGCACAAACTGAAATGGGAAGTCAGTTTCAACTGTATATCAAAGAATTATGGAATTTGCCTATTGCAACAATTTTGATTTCATTTTTAATATATTTTATTGGCGGTTATTTTCTGTATAGTTCATTTTATGCTTCAATTGGCGCAGCTGTTGATAATGAAACCGATTCCCAACAATTTCTACTTCCTATTATAATGCCTTTAATACTAGGAGTTTATATTGGTTTTTTTACAGTTATAAATGATCCGCATGGAACAATTGCTACAGTTTTTTCAATGATTCCACTAACATCACCTATTGTGATGATGATGAGAATTCCGTTTGGAGTGCCTTGGTGGCAAATTTTATTATCAATAAGTATTTTATTTGGAACATTTTTTCTAGTGGTTTGGTTTGCATCTAAAATATATCGAGTTGGAATTTTAATGTATGGTAAAAAACCAACTTGGAAAGAACTTTATAGATGGATTAAGTATTAATTGATAAAATTTTAGTTTTGAATGAATTAAAATTTAAAAATACAGTATAAATAAAAAGTCACTCGATAATCTTTATTTTATTAAATTACGAAAGCTATAAATCATAAAACACAATATTTTTTTTCTAACTTTGAGAATTATCAATGTTTGTTAGAAAACCAATTTATCTTAAATTTAAAGCATGTCAAAAATATTAATTATAGAAGATGAAGCTTCAATAAGAAGAGTTTTATCTAAAATACTTTCGGAAGAAAGTGATACTTATCAGGTAGAGGAAGCGGAAGACGGAGTTCAAGGTTATGAAAAAATTAAAAATAATGATTACGATTTAGTTCTTTGTGATATTAAAATGCCAAAAATGGATGGCGAAGAGCTCTTAAATGCAGTCAAAAAAATAAAACCAGAAATTCCCATGGTCATGATTTCCGGTCATGGTGATATGGAAACAGCCATTAACACGATGCGTCTTGGAGCTTTTGACTACATCTCAAAACCACCAGATTTAAATAGACTTTTAAATACCGTTAGAAATGCTTTGGATAAAAAACAACTCGTAGTTGAGAATAAAATTCTAAAGAAAAAAGTCAGTAAAAATTATGAAATGATTGGTACATCAGAACCAATAAATCATATAAAAGCAATTATCGAAAAAGTTGCTACTACAGATGCTAGAGTACTTATTACAGGTCCAAATGGAACAGGAAAAGAATTAGTAGCACATCAATTACATGATAAAAGTGATCGCGCTGACTTTCCATTAATAGAAGTGAATTGCGCAGCAATTCCATCAGAATTGATTGAAAGCGAACTTTTTGGACATGTAAAAGGCGCATTTACATCGGCTGTAAAAGATCGAGCCGGAAAATTTGAAGCTGCCGATGGTGGCACAATTTTTTTAGATGAAATAGGCGATATGAGTTTGTCTGCTCAAGCAAAAGTTTTGCGCGCTTTACAAGAAAGTATGATTACCAGAGTTGGCGCCGATAAGGACATTAAGGTAAATGTACGTGTAGTTGCTGCTACAAATAAAGATTTGAAAACTGAAATAGCAGCAGGACGATTTCGTGAAGATTTATACCATCGATTAGCAGTTATTCTCATAAAAGTTCCATCATTAAATGATCGTCGGGACGATATACCCATATTGATTACTCATTTTAGTATCAAAATTGCAGAAGAACAGGGAAATATTCAAAAATCTTTTACACCTGATGCTGTAAAACTTTTGCAGGAATATGATTGGACTGGAAATATTAGAGAACTCCGAAATGTGGTGGAACGTTTAATCATCCTTGGAGGAAACGAAATTTCTGAAAACGATGTTAAATTATTCGCAAGTAAATAAAATAATTAAGAGAATACTACAATTGAAATGCAACTAAAAAAAATAGACCCACATTTACAACAAGCTTTAATTGAAAATGATTTTCTTGAAGCAAATGAAATGCAACAAGACACGTTTTCGACTATAAAAAGTGGTGCAGATGCTGTTGTTCAAGCTCCAAGTGGCACAGGAAAATCTGCAACAATTGTTATAAACGTTATACAACGTATGGAAAAAGAGGTAGGTGAAAGTTCCAGAGCTTTAGTTTTTGTAAAAGACAAAGAGCACGTTTTAGAAATGGTAGACTTATTCAAAAAATTAGCAAACTACACCGATTTAAGAATTTTTGGTGTTCATGACAAAGGAGATTTAGATTTCGATAAAAATCATATTTCTTTAGGAAACGATATCATTGTAGGAACGACCACAAAAATTAATGCCTTGTTTGGTTCTGCTGGATTTAATATCAATACCATAAAAATGTTTGTAGTAGATGATGCCGATGAATTATTTAGAACACGTTTAGATGCTGTAATTATGAGATTATCGGCAAGTGTAGAAAAAACACAACGTCTATTTTTTACAACGGACATTACTGAAAGAGTAGAAATATTAGCAGAAAAAATTATGATAGAACCTCTTTTTTTTGAAACTGACGAAGTTTAAAAATTAACGGAAAATCAACAAATAATCTTAAAATTGTAATTTAACTTACTATAAACAAAAAATAATATGGGATTGATAAAAATATTTTCAGGTACTGAAATTTTAGCCTTGGGACTGAAAGAAAAATTAGAAGAAAATTCAATAGTAATAACAATTCGTAACAATAACCAATCGAATGTTTTGCCAAGTTTGTCAAACACAAAAGCGGTTGAATTATTCATTCAAGAAACCGATTTTTCTAAGGCAAATCCTATTATTGAAGAGTTTAGAATGAGTATTTAAATATATTGTTAATGATACACTTCTAAAATTATAGAAAATAAAAGATACAAATTCAATTATCTTATTCAGTCATAACTTTTTTAATCAAATTCAAACCCTCATTATTTGTTAACTTCAAGATATAAATCCCAGAACTTAAAATAGGTTTGATGGATATTAAATTATCATTTTCTTGTAATGAAATTATTTTAGTATCTAATATTTGTCCATTAATATCAAATATTTGTAATAAATTGTTTTCAGTAATATGATTAGAGATAATGTTTAAATATCCATTTTTTATTTGTTCAACATGTATTGCAGTTTCATTATTTTCAAATAAAGTGTTTCCCAATGACGGAAATTTAAGTCCTATCCAAGTTCCTGAAACACTTATTAAACCTGCACGACCAACAGGAAGACCAAAACCAGCATTTTGTCTAAAACACAATCTATCAATATTTCCCACAACATCTGTTCCGTTATTAAAACCCGCATCGGCTGTTGCTGGTTCTCCAAGTTGAACGATTGGATCTACATACATAGCGACTACATCGTTCGATCCACCAGTATTTGTAACATACTTACAAACAATTAAATGATTTGTATTCATCGCTATTTGTTGTGAGTAATAAAATACGGGTCCACTTCCTTTAGAAACTCCAATACTAAAAAATCCTGGTGTTATTGACATTGCAGTCAATCTAAATGGTACAGCAGTATTTGAACCAGCCATAACTCTAAAAAAATCTGTAGCTGTAGTTGTAGTCGAAGCCTGACTAATATTTATAACCATTGAAACATACATTGTCCCACCATTAAAAGCAGTAAATGCTCTTCCACAACCATCAACATTATTTTTTAACTCAATTGAATTTACAGATGAACCGTAATTGCTGTAACTAATAGCAACTGGTTGAACTTTTGCATTAACACATGTAGCTCCAGAGCATGCCCCAAGACCTCCAGCTGAAGCGGTGTTATTTGTCCAAACTCCTTGACCACTTAGTTGCTGGTTTGTGGAGTAAGTAGAAAAATCATCTCTAAAAATATTTTGTGCATTTAAAATATTTACAACTGACATTAAGGCAATAAGCACTAAATTTTTCATTTTTAATTTTTTGTAAATATATCAAAAAAATTTAAACCAATTTATCAATAAATATTGTGAAAATTATATTATAATGTTAAGTGTTGGATGTATAAAAGTAACTTCATTATTTAAAAATTATTTCTATATTTGAGAGTATTTTTTTCTAGATCAGATCATTATTTCTTTAAAAAATAATTTTCAAACAACCCACATTAATGAGAATTTAACGTATTTTATAAAATAAATTTACGAATGAAAGCATTCAGAATACAAAATGATAAAAATGGAAATTCCTATTTTGAAGAAGGAACGTTGCCTGAATATTTTGATTTTCACAGCGAACGTTTTATAATTCAAACCAAAATTGAGGAATATCAAAAACATCAACATCAGGCGCCTAGATATCAGTATGTGATTACTTTAAAAGGAAAATTAAAATTTACAACATCAGATGACAAACATTTTATAATAGAACCTGGAATACTTTTAATAGCAAAAGATACTGCTGGCGAAGGACATTCTTGGGAAATAATTGATGGAAATGAATGGCACAGAATTTATATTGTTCCAAATCAAAATGCTCCTGATGGATTTATTCCAGACAATTAAAATTTATTTTACCATTTAATAATTGCACTTGCCCAGGTAAAACCACTACCAAACGCAGCCAAAACTACAACATCACCCGATTTAATTTTGCCTTGTTCCCAAGCTTCTGTTAGCGCAATTGGAATTGAAGCAGCAGTTGTGTTACCGTATTTTTGGATATTATTAAAAACTTGATCGTCCGAGAGTTTAAATTTTTGCTGAATAAATTGTGATATTCTTAAATTTGCTTGATGAGGAACTAACATGTTTATATCAGAAACCTGTAAATCATTGGCATTTAAGCCTTCCATAATTACCTCACTGAAACGAACCACAGCGTTTTTAAATACAAATTGTCCATTCATATATGGGAAAAAACTCTCATCTGCAGGGTTATTATCAGCTATAATATCGGAAACCCAACGGTCTGCCATACTTGGAGCTTTTACAACTAATTCTTCTGCATATAATCCTTCAGAATGTAGATGAGTAGACAAAATACCTTTGCTCAAATCTTCCTCTCGAGATAATACTGCTGCGCCAGCACCATCTCCAAAAATTACCGAAACTCCTCTGCCTCTATCGGTCATATCCAAGCCTGTGGAGTGAACTTCAGAACCAATGACCAAAATATTTTTATACATACCAGTTTTAATATATTGATCAGCAACCGAAAGAGCATATATAAATCCAGAACACTGATTTCGTACATCAAGAGCTCCAACAGTTTTCAAACCCAAATCTTTTTGTACGGAAACTCCCGGACCAGGAAAAAAATAATCCGGACTTAGGGTAGCAAAAATTATAAAATCTATTTCATCATTTTCAATTCCTGCGCGATTAATGGCAATTTTAGCAGCCTTTACTCCCATTTTGGTAGTATTATCTTCTCCTCTTATAATATGACGCCGTTCTTTAATTCCAGTTCTTTCTTGAATCCATTCGTCATTAGTATCCATGATTTTAGATAAGTCGGCATTTGTAACAACATTATCTGGAACATAAAAACCTAACCCAATTATTTTAGAATGATACATATTATATATTTAGCAAAATTTATAATACAAATTTAAGCATCTTTTAAAAAAGATACTAACTAACGATAAAATTTTTAAGAAATATCAATTTAAGAATATGATAATTTACAATGCCTTTTTATTTTATAATTTTTACTGATTGCCTTCCAGTATTTGTGTGTAGATTCAATATGTATATTCCTGATGCGTAAGGGAAATCAAAACTGTAAAACTTTGTTCCTTGATTAGAAATTAAATCTTTTTTCAAAATTTTTATCAATTGACCCGATTGAGAATATAAACCTAAAAGTAAATTGTCGTTTGCTCTAAAATCAATTTCAACATTTAATTTATCTTTTATAGGATTTGGAGCTATTCTTACATTTAAAGGAAGTCGATTTTGTTCTTGAAAACTAGTATTATACAATGAATTAGTCATTTTATAAATTGTAGTTCCACAAGCATAAGCTAAATTATCATTTAAAAACAAAATTCTATTTAAGTTACTGCCAACACTAAGGTTTGTCCAAGTATCACCACCATCTAAAGTTTCATAAAAACCAGTATTGTGACCTCCAATCCAACCGTGATTTTCATCTACAAAACCTATAGCTTGCACATCTGGATCAGGAACATCTTTTGAAATCCAGTTGAGTCCGCCATCAACAGATTTTACCATTCTACCCGGAATTTGGGTTGTATTAGGAACTGGAGCAATAGACTCAACTGAACCAAAAATAGTATTATTTGAAGTATTAGCCAAAATTTGTAATTTCCAAACGTATTGTCCTGCAATATTGCCTTGATATAAATTAGTCCAATTAATACCACCATCAGTTGTTTTTATAATTATTGAACCAATAGCGTTATTGCCCGATGCAAAACCTGTATTTTCATCAATAAATAGCACTTCAACTAAAGCATCAGCATAAGCGCTCATGTTAATGTATTGCCATGTTGTACCACTATCCACAGATTTAATAATATAGGCTGGCGAAAAATAGGCACCACAACCATAAATAGTTGAAGTCCCTACGGCATCCATACCACAAATTGCTTGCGGATTTGGACTTATATTAGTTACTAAATTCCATGTTGTTCCCCCGTCAATAGTTTTGTAAAATTTACTGCTTAATGTCCCAATAAAACCAATATTTTCATCAATAAATTCTACATTTCTAAAATAATAATAGCCACCCAAACCACCATTTGGGATTTGTTCAATCCAAGTCAGACCACCATCGGTAGTTTTGTATAATGAAGAATAATAACCTTTAATCGCCCAACCTAAGTTTTCATTTAGAAAAAATACATCGTCATAACGTTGCCCATTAGTGTCTGTTGGAATGGTTGTTATAGGCGACCAAGTTAGTTGAGCAAACGTTGTAGTTGAAAATATGAATAGTAAAAAAAGAAATTTTTTCATTGTGATTTTTTTTCAAATTTAGTTATTTAATTCATTTGAAACTAGTTCCAAAAAAATAATTGAACCAACAATAAAAGAAATATTACTTTCAAAAAATATAATTTTTGAATCGATTTCCGCTTCAACTAAATGATGACTTCCTCTATAATAATTATTTTTTACAATTACTTTCAATTTAGAATGAGCAACAACCTTGAGTTGATGTGGATAAATAAAGTTTGGTATTTTAGATTTGGTATTAAAAAACGTACTTGAAATTTCGTTAACATCTCCAAAAAGAGACGCTACATATTTTGACTTAGGATTTTCATAACAATCTTTAGTTGCAATTTTATCAAGCATCAAACCATCTTTCATTACAATTACTTCATCAGCAAAAGACAAAACATCAGTACTGTCATGCGTGGCAAATAATATTGTAATCTTTTTTTCTTTTGCGTATGCAAAAATATTTCGCCGTAAACTGTTTTTTCGAAAATTATCGATATGACTAAAAGGTTCATCTAATAATAAGATTTGGGGTTCTAAGGCTAAAACTTTAGCTAATGCTACTCGTTGCATCTGACCGCCACTTAAATTCTTTGCTTTGGTAGTGGCAAAATTTTTCATTTCAACAACTTCTAAAACTTCATTAATTCTTTTTTGCTTCTCAATGAAATTTACATTTGATAAAAATTTACCAACATTTTCAGAAACGGTAATAAAAGGCATTAAATCAAAATCTTGAGCTAAATATTTCATAAAATCCATTCCAGGAATTAAATGAAACTTTGGTCCTAAAACTTCATTTTCGTTCCAAAATATTTGCCCTTCATCTAAATCATATAAACCATAAATCAATTTCAATAAAGTACTTTTTCCACAACCACTTTCCCCAATTATCGCTACAATAGAACTGCTTTCGATAGAAAAATTAATATCCCGAAGTGTTTTAGTATTTAAATATGAAAAAGATATATTCTGAACCTTAAGCATTTGCTATAATTAATTATTATAAAAAAACAAATTTGATTTTAAATGATTAGCGCTTAAGTTGAATAATTTCTGCAAGAAGTTTTTTTGCGCGTAACAGTTTAATTTTTACGTTACTTAAAGGCTCATTAAGTTGTTCTGAAATTTCCTGATAACTTAATTCTTGAAAATATCGTAACTGAATAACTTCTTGATAATGTGGTTTTAATTCTTTTATATATTGTAAAAGTTGCGATAAATTTTGCTCTGTAATTAATTCATCTTCTGCAGATGGAGAACTGTCTGCGACGTTGTAGGCTTGGTAATCTTCTTCATCTGTTATTTCAACAAAATGAGATGATTTTTTTTTACGCAACATGTCTATATGAACATTTTTTGCAATAGCAATGAGCCATGTATTAAATTGAAATTCAGGATTATAAGTAGCTAATTTATCAAATGCTTTCGAGAATGTTTCAATGGCTATATCTTCGGCATCTGTTTCATTTTCTGTTCGTTTTAACATGAATCCATAAACCTCATTCCAATAATGGTCAAGTAAATAAGTAAAGGCAATTTGATCACCTTTTTTAGCATTTTCTATGTGTTGATTTATTTCCAACTGGCTGGTTTTGAGAAAATATTGGTTATAAAAATATTCAACTGTGTAAAAATCAAAATGATTTCAATTATTGGAAACCAATACATTACATCTTTTTCTTTTAATTTTCCAGAAGCGTATCCAAGTGAAATGCAAGTGAATATATATCTAAAAATTATTAAACTTAAAACAATAATCCACTGGTACAAAAAAGACAATAGTAAGATTGACAATACTAAAAATAATAGTTGCGTAATGTAAAATAAAGCCAATTGAATACGATCAAAACTTTTATAATGACGTGCTGTAGAAATATGTCGACGCTTTTGAGTAAACCAATCTTTGTATGATGTTTTAGGTTTTGACATGGTAAAACTATCCGCTGTAAAGCAAATTGTGGTGTTTTTAGAATATGATGCCTGATTTATAAATAGATCATCATCACCAGACCTAATTTTCATATGTTCTATAAAACCATTAGTTTTAAAAAACTCTTCTCGTTTATACGCCATGTTTCTGCCAACACCCATGTAAGGTTTTCCTAATTTAGTCCAGGCAAAATATTGTGTTGCAGTAAATAATGTTTCAAATCGAATTATCTTATTTAAAAATGAATTTTTTATTTTTAAATAAGCTCCATAACCTAAAATAATAGTTTTTTGCTGTGTAAAATTTGAACTCATTTCCTGAATCCAGTTATCGGAAATAGGAAAACAATCTGCATCAGTAAAAAGTAAATATTCGTTTTTTGCGGCTTTTATTCCTAATGTAAGTGCAAATTTTTTATTACCCCAAAATGCCTCATTATTCTCAACTTTTACAACTTTAACATTTGGATATGTTTTTTCAAAAGCTTCAAAAATTTCTAAAGTATTATCACTTGAAGCATCATCAATTAACACAATCTCAAAATTTGGATAATTTTGGTTTAATAAAAGAGGTATGAATTTTTTTGCATTTTCTTCTTCATTTTTTGCACAAACAATGACCGAAATAGGTATTCTTTTAGTTATTGAGACTTGTAGTTTCGTAAATGAAAATTTTCCAAAAAAGAATATGTAATAAACAAATTGAATAATTATAACCGCAATAAATAAAAAGAAAATAAATAATAACATATGATTTAATTGTCTTGTCTCAATAGTATTATGCAGTCGCAAAAGTACAACTTATCAACATAATTTATAAACGAATTTCAAAAAAAAAATCTCCTCGATTGAGAAGACTTTTTTATAGTTTGAAATGAGAATATTATCTTCTTCTTTCTTTAATTTTTGCTTTTTTACCAGTAAGTTCTCTAAAGTAGTAAATTCTCGCTCTACGAACTTTACCTCTTTGGTTAACTTCAATTTTCTGTATTGCAGGTAAGTTTACAGGAAAGATACGCTCTACTCCTACTGCGCCAGACATTTTACGGATTGTAAAAGTTTCTGTAGTTCCAGAACCTTTTCTTTGAATTACAACTCCTTTGAAAAACTGAGTTCTTGTTTTTTCACCTTCTTTAATTTCGTAAAATACTGTAATAGTGTCTCCTGCACTAAATACAGGTAATTCTTTATTAACAGCAATTTCGTCGTTAACGAATTTCATTAAATCTGCCATGATAATTTCTTTAATTATGGTTTTACATCAAATCAACATTCACGGATCTCGCCAGAGGTTAATCTAAATTTAGATGCAAATATAAAAATTAATCTTAATATTATTGTATGATTTATAATAAATTTTAAAATCAGAAATTCTTCAAAAAAAACTTAATTTTGTATTCAATAAGATTAATAAATAAATTATTCAATGTCAAAAAAAACAAAAGCATTTTTATTTCAACTCCTAAGTTTTGCGGTATATTTTATAGGTTTTATTTTTATTTTTAAGCAGTTTTTGCATTTTGAAGATATCTATATTAAAATTCTGGCTTTTGTGGCAGGAACTATTTTAGCACCTAAATTTCAAGCTGTAATAACCAAAGACGGTGAAAAATTATATATGAAATGGATTTTCTTGAAAGGAATTCGTGAAATAAAATAATTTACTTCTTTTTAATTTTTGAATCCTCGTTCTTATTTTTGGTGAGTTTTTTAAATATTGGAACCATATACGAAATGGTATAGTTAAATCCTGCTCCAAAGGTCCCAGAATACGTTCTATTAAACCCAGGAATATAAAGATTTTCAAAATTATCGGGTTGCTTATTAGTCACTAATTTGTTTAATCTTACACTAAATCCAACAAAAAGATTAGTGTACACTTCAGCTTTTATTCCTGCAACTACTTCAATCCATTGGGCTGACAATCCACTAAACTTTTGGTTTGCTTCGATTACAGTATTTTCGTTGAAATACTGATTTGGATTGTAAATTTTATAACTATTTAAATTTTGACTAAACGAACTCAAGCCATATCGCATTCCTACAAACAACATATTTTGCATTCCTAGCCAGTTTTCATAGCCATTATAGTCAAATCCAACTTTTAAGAAAGTTCCTTTGGTTGTAAAACTTAAATGATCATCGTTTACAGTTTTATTTTCGTTTCCAATTTCACCAGCTAAATATCTTTTTTTACTCAATCTAAAATCACCAACTAGCTCGATACCACGATAATCTTTTTCTTGAAAAGAACGAAAAATTTTAACCGCGTCTATACCGACACGCAAACCATAACTAATAGTTTTAGGTGTAATACTGTCTTTTTTCTTTAATTCTTGAGCCGTTCCAAAAATTGAAAACAGCATCAAAAATAAACTAGTAATATATTTTAATATGTGTTTCATTTTCGTTATCGATGGTTGATTTTGTAATCGAAATCGCTTTAATCCAGTTGCTTAAATCATTTGTTAATATCGTAGAATTTGAATTCGTTAAATTAAAATTAACTTTATATCCACAAGCTCTTGAAACAAAAATTTTATTTTTATCATAATTGAATGTCAATAAATCTGAATTTTCGTTTGCTGTATCTCCCGGATTCAAAATGAAATTATATTTGGTTTCATTACTCTCAATTTTTAAAGGAATTTTTATTTTAGAAACTCCTGTATATTGAGCGTAAGCATATTGTAACCCAAATCCACCCACTAACAGCTTTGTAACTGGTTTTAATGTTTGTGATGGAACCACATTATTATCATAAAATTCTATTACCAAACGTGGAGTTGTGGAAGTTGTTGGATCGCATATATCGTCCTTTTCACAACCTAAAAGAGAAAATAAAACTAATAATAAAACTATTTTTTTCATATGTTTAATTTCAAACTAAATAACTGATCACTGCGACTGAACACTGAATACTATTTTCTAAGTTCTAAAAGTACAACATTTTCAACATGATGGGTTTGCGGAAACATATCTACAGGTCGCACACGAGTTACTTTATATTTTTCGTCCATTAAAGCCAAATCTCGCGCTTGAGTAGCTGAGTTACAACTTACGTACACAATTTTTGAAGCACCGGTTTTTAATAGCATTTCAACAACGTCTTTGTGCATTCCATCTCTCGGTGGATCAGTTATTATTACATCGGGTTTTCCGTGTTGGTTGATGAAATCATCATTGAAAACATTTTTCATATCCCCAACGTAAAACTCACAATTACTAATTTCATTGCGTTTGGCATTTTCTTTTGCATCAGCAATTGCTTCCGGAACAGCTTCAACACCAATCACTTTTTTAGCTTTTTTAGAAACAAATTGCGCAATAGTTCCAGTACCAGTATACAAATCATAAACGACTTCGTTGCCAGTTAAACCAGCGAAATCTCTTGTAATTTTATATAATTCATACGCTTGGTCAGAATTGGTTTGATAAAATGATTTGGCATTGATTGAAAATTTCAAACCTTCCATTTCTTCCAAAATATAATCTCTACCATTATACAACTTGATGTCTTGGTCATATAATGTGTCGTTGGCTTTGCTATTAATCACATATTGCAATGAGGTAATTTGTGGGAATTTCTCGTGAATAAAATCCATCAACAACTCACGATTGGCTTTATCATTTTCAAAAAACTGAATCAAAACCATAATTTCGCCAGTTGAAGTCGTTCTAATCATCAATGTTCGCAACAAACCTTCGTGGTTTCTAGCATTGAAGAATGTCATTCCGTTATTATCGGCAAATTTTTTAATCGAATTTCTAATTTCGTTAGATGGATCTTCCTGCAAATGACATTTAGAAATATCCAAAATTTTATCCCACATTCTCGGAATATGAAAACCTAATGCATTTTGTTTACTCAAATTTTCATCACTCGACCGAATTTGAGTTTCGTTCAACCAACGTGTATCCGAAAATCCGAATTCCATTTTATTTCTGTAAAAAAATTGTTTTTCCGAACCTAGAATGGGTTCAAAAGTCGGCAATTCAATTTTTCCAATGCGTTTTAGGTTATTAAAGACTTCATTATTTTTGTAAAACAATTGTTGTTCATACTTCATATTCTGCCATTTGCAACCGCCACAGGCACCAAAATGCTCACAAACTGGTTCCACACGATTTTCAGAAAACGAATGAAATTTTATTGCTTTTCCTTCAAAATACGACTTGCGTTTCTTAAATGTTTGCACATCAACCACATCACCAGGAACTACATTGGGAATAAATATTACCTGACCTTCTGGCGCTTTAGCCACCGAAACACCTTTGGAACCGGCATCTAACACAGTTACATTTTCAAAAATAACTTTGTCTGTCTTCTTTTTTCCCATGAGGCAAAAATAGGATTTTGAGTTGGGTTTTGTATTGGGTTTAGAAAAAAAATATAAAATTTCTATTTTGAACCTTTTACCTTATAATTAATAGCTCTGAATCTATAATTAATACCTTATAGCTTCTTTTAATAAGCTTTTAGATTATAATTATTAGCTTTTAGCTTTTTATTATAAGTTCTTAGGTTATAATTAATAGCTTTTGGCTTCTTTTAATAAGCTCTTAGGTTATAATTAATAGCTTTTTGCTTCTTTTAATAAGCATAGGGGTAATTACAGAAATTAGTATTATCTGTAAAATAATGTATTTAAATAGTTATCGATACAATTTTCTGCTTCAAAAACTAGCTTTTTTAAAATAAAAAATCACTTTAAGTGACTGTAGAGTTATTAGACCTTTAGTAGTTTTAAATTCTTTTAGTTTAAAGTTCTTGGTTGCTAAATACATCATTATTAGTATTTCGTCACTTCGAGTTTTTAATAAAATGCGTTTCGATTTTTATTGTAAGTATCGAAAACTTGATAGCACTTATATACCTAATTGCTAACTAAAAATCTATCCGGTTTGTTGTATATCTTTTGATTATATTTACACCATGAAACACCTAGTATTACTTCGCGGCATCAACGTTTCAGGACACAACATGATAAAAATGGATGCGCTAAAAACTAGTTTAGAAGCTATAGGATTTTCTAATGTGGAAACTTACATCCAATCAGGCAATGTATTTTTAGAAACTGATGATGAAAGTTCTTTTGGAGTAGGTTTTAAGATAAAACAAGAAATTTTTAAAACTTTTGGGCATGAGGTTCCGGTGATTGTGATTGGAAAGAAGGATTTAGAGTTATGCTTGATGAACAATCCGTTTTTGAAGGAAAAAGAAGTTGATATCAAGAAATTGTATGTTGCTTTTATTTCTAAAGAATTGCCAAGTTCTGCTATAAACGAATTAAAAATTAGCCAATTCAAACCCGATGAAGCGGTGATAGATGGAACCAGAATTTTTATTAAATACGCAATCGGTGCTGGGAAAACTCGTTTAGATCAAAAATACATTGAGAAAAAGCTGAACGTAACAGCAACTATGAGAAACTGGAATACGATTACAAAATTGCTAGAAATGTATTAGAAAAAAATTTGAAAGCTTAAACGTTTTAAGGTTTAAAATTCTATCAACTAGTTATACTTTACTAAATTTTAAATCAATAAACTCACATCTTTTTTTGTAATTTTGCTTTTTGGATGATTTCTCTCCCAAAGTAGGAATAAATATTTATAATTCCCATAACGAGATTGGGTAAAAAATAAAAATTATGTCAGTTTTAGAAAAAATTAGTCCAAACGAAATGATTTCGCTCGAAGATAAACACGGAGCTCACAACTATCATCCGCTACCTGTAGTACTTTCAAAAGGAAAAGGAGTTTATGTTTGGGATGTTGATGGTAAGAAATATTATGATTTTTTATCAGCATATTCTGCTGTAAATCAAGGACATTGCCATCCAAAAATCATTGGTGCTATGATGGATCAAGCACAAACGTTAACATTAACGTCAAGAGCTTTTTACAATGATAAACTGGGTGTTTACGAGGAATTTATCACCAACTATTTCGGATTTGACAAAGTACTCCCAATGAATACCGGAGCAGAAGCTGTAGAAACTGCCATTAAAATTTGCCGGAAATGGGCTTATGAAGTTAATGGCATTCCAGAAAATGAGGCTCAAATAATTGTTTGTGATGGAAATTTTCATGGCAGAACAACTACTATAATTTCATTTTCTAATGATGAAAACGCAAGAAAAAACTTTGGACCCTACACTGCTGGATTTATAAAAATTCCTTATGACGATATTGGTGCACTTGAAGATGTTTTAAAATCAAATAAAAATATTGCAGGATTTCTAGTAGAGCCAATTCAAGGTGAAGCTGGAGTTTATACTCCTGCTGATACTTATATGATGCAAGCCAAAAACTTGTGTAATGAACATAATGTTTTATTTATTGCAGACGAAATCCAAACTGGTATTGCACGAACAGGGTCTCTATTATC
>JACMPO010000116.1 GCA_014377455.1 Flavobacterium sp. | reverse complement strand
GAAGTGGAAACTTTATATTCCAATAACTGGTTTAATAAAATAAAACTAGAAACAGAACTTGATTTATTTTTCAAAGGTGATAATCAAAGCAGTTTTCATATTTGGCAATGGATTAATGCTGCACAAATTTTAAAATGTGAGTATCATAAAAAAAAACGCTATTACTAACATTGTTCAGAGTATGATTACAATTTCAAGTTTGGGAACAAGAGGCAATTTAGGAAATCAGCTTTTTCAGATTGCGTCCATTATTGGTATAGCAAAAAAGCATCAGCAAGACTATTTTTTTCCAAAATGGCAGTATACGGATTATTTTGAAAATGGTTTACCCGAAGGAGATTTAGACAATAGTTTTATTCATTTAAAAGATAGAGAATTTAATTACCACAAATGGAATATTACTGCCAATGCTAATTACGATTTAGAAGGCTGGCTTCAAACAGAGAAATATTTTGATATAAAAAAAACCCGAGAAATCTTTAAATTTAGGGATGATTTTACCAGTAAAACTTTAGCCAAACATGGGTCAATTTTTGAAAAGAAAACAATATTAATTTCTGTAAGAAGAGGAGATTTTGTTAATAATTCTCATTTTTTTCAGCTTTCATACCGATTTTATCTTTTAGCAATAGTCAATAATTTTCCAGATTATAAAGATAGAACACTAGTATTTACCAGTGACGATATTAATTATTGTAAGTTTCATTATTCTTTTTTAAAAAATGCTATTTTCTTAGAAAATGTTCCTCCGATGGAACAAATTGTTTTAGGGATAAACTGTGATGATTATATTATTAGCAACTCAACATTTTCATGGTGGTTAGCATGGCTGGGAGAAAATGAAAATAAGCGTATTTATAGACCAATAAAAAATCTTGCAGGAGATTTTGGTAGAATTAATAATGACAAGGATTATTTTCCGGAACGATGGATTGCTTTTGATGAAGAAAAGTATTCTCTTACTTCAAATTTTACAATATTAATTTGTAAAGGAAGTATTTACAGTTTACTTGTTGATGTAAAACATTTGTACAAGGTTAAATTAGAAAGCAGTAAAAAAATAGTTAAAAAAATAATAGGAAACGAATAACTTAAACCAATAAAAAAATGACTTTGATTGCTTTCAAATTTGCCAAAAAATAAGCATATTTGAATGTTCGATTTAAAATTAATATGCATATCATAATAAATATTTTAAAATATTAAGCGTCAGCAACTATCATAATATCAGAGATGATTTTAGCGCACCTTTCCCAAGTATATTTTGAGTTACCCCAAATCAATTAGAAAGCCAATTAGTTGAGTTGGGTAAATTGGGTTAATTTATTAGTCAACAAAAATTAATTCAGGAAGCTGAAGCAATATTAAGTTCTGATTTAAATTATATTTTAATCACTTTTGATGACGGTTTAAATTAATATTTTGAAATTGCTGAATTAGTAATGAATAAACCAATAATGGAGGCCGTTTATTTTGTAAACTCGTTAAATTTTATAGAAAAAGAGGTTTCGTTTATAAACAAAATACATTTGTTCCGCTTTCAGATTTCTTTTAAAAATATATTGAACTGTATTCAAAATGAGTTTTCTTTACACTTCATATACTTGACAACAAAATAAAGAAACAAAGCGCAAATGCATAATAATTACGATGATCAAGAAAATGCTTATTTGAAGTACTTTTAAATTATTACTTGTCAACATTTTAGGCCATTAAAGTTATATAAACCTTATTTTTTTTAAATTTTAACATTAATGATGTGATTTCAAATTTATAATCTGGTTTTTATTATGACTAGACAATCTACAATTTAAAAAATAATAATTTACAAACTCATTGGAAAAAAATAATACAAGCACATTAAAAACCAGATTACGAGAGTTAGATTTTTTAAGGGGAATTGCTATTATTTTAGTAATTGTGAGACATCAATTAATATTTGATTTTCTTCAAAAAATGGGTTGGATAGGAGTTGATTTGTTTTTTGTGCTAAGCGGGTTTTTGGTTTCAGGTTTATTATTCAGGGAATACCAGAAATTTGGATCCATTAATTCAAAATTATTCTTGATTAGGAGAGGATTCAAGATTTACCCCATCTTTTACCTTACTTTAATTTTATACATTATTCCAAGAATTTTGCTTCATAAACTAGATCTAGGGAAAGTGGTTTGTGATTTGATTTTTGTTCAAAATTATGCGTTGGGTTGGGGTTATCTTTATGCTGCAAGCTGGTCTCTGGCTGTTGAAGAGCATTTTTATTTTGGATTAGCATTGCTATTATGGCTTATTTTCAATAGAAAAATAATCAGTTTTGAAAACACTCCAAAACAGTTTTCCAATTTTGAGAAATTGATAGTTTTTATTTTACTTTCGATTTTAGTGCTACGATTTGTTTCCAATAGTTATTTTCCAGATGATGTAGTTCGCCACATAACAATGACACATTTACGAATTGATTCATTATTTTTTGGGGTTTTGATTTCGTATTGGTATCATTTCAAAATGGAAAAATTAGCTAACTTCTATCGAAACCATCAAGTTAAACTTTTGATTTTGGCTTTTACAATGTTGTCATTTACTCCCTTTATTGAACCTTTAAATTCGTTTTTTGTCAAGACCATTGGCTTTACGATGTTGTATATATCCTTTGGAATTATACTTATTCATTTTCTATTGCACAAAGACATTAACGACCAAATTAATAAATTGTTTTCTAGCACTATTGTTAATTTCATTAGTAAAATAGGCTTTTGCTCCTATTCTATTTATGTAATTCATTCTTTTGTAATTAATTGGGTCGGAGTATTTCAAATTAAAAATCAGTTTATTACTTTTGCAATTGTATTTATAGTTTCTGTCATTATTGGATTTATCATGACTTACAAAATAGAAAAGTTTTTTCTAATTTACAGAGATAAATATTTCCCAAACCGAATACTTTAAAGGCTAGCAATTTTTATTTTTCTAATAAAACAAGGATATTTGAAGATTAATTTGAAAAGTAAAAATGCAAAATAAAAAAATATTTATTCTTCTTGCAGATGGCGTTGGCTTGAGGAACTTTGCGTACACAAATTTTTCTAAATTTGGACTTAACAAAGGTTTTGACATTATTTTTTGGAATAATACGTTATTTGAATTAACAAATTTAGGGATTAAGGAAATAAAAATTGAAAGTGCCAAAGCTCACCCAACAACTGATCTTTTTAAAATTGTACAAATACAAATTGAATTATCACAAAAT
>JACMPO010000115.1 GCA_014377455.1 Flavobacterium sp. | reverse complement strand
TTTAAATTATAAACCTAGTTTTAGCTAAAAGATTAAATTTTTTCAAAGCCACAGATTATAAAGATTTCCACAGATTTTTATCGAAAAGACTAATATAATCCATTAAATCTTTATAATCTGTGGCAAGAAGACAAAATAAAATAAACAGCGTTCTTAAAAGCTTTGATAATGATAAAATATTCTTCTTGTTAAAATTAATATTATAAATTTCACTACTTTTGATTTTTAAACACTTACCTCATGAAAAAACTTTACTTTTCCCTACTGACTTTTTTGTTTTTAGTTGTTGCCCATGCGCAAATTGTGAATATTCCTGATGCGAATTTTAAGGCGAAGTTGTTGTCGGCGAGTCCGGATAATCAAATTGCTTCGACACAGACACCATATACTAATTCAAGTGACTATTTGGTAGTTGATAGTTATAATACTATTGACTCAAATAATGATGGAGAAATTCAGGAAAGTGAAGCTATAGCGGTTAAATTTCTGCGTGTATCAAGTTCAGGTATTTTAAGTTTAGAAGGAATAGAAAAATTTTCAAATTTGCACATATTAGAATGTGCTGCAAATGGGTTGTCTAATTTAAATTTAACTAATTTGACAAATTTGCAACTATTGGATTGTCCGCATAATCAATTGCAAAGTTTAAATATAAATGGATTGATTAATTTAAGAGATTTTTGGTGTTATGATAATAACTTAATAAACATAGATTTAAATGGTCTTCCAAACTTAAAAATTTTGTATGTCTCCGGTAATAACTTAACTAGTTTAAATGTGAGTGGTTTGACAAATTTGAGACAATTAAATTGTAGTGCTAATGATTTAACGAGTTTGGATTTATCTTATTTAACAAATTTATTAAATTTAGCTTGTAACAATAATCAACTGACAAGTATAAATGCAAATTTAACTTCTTTGAGAAGTTTAGATTGTGAACATAATTTGTTAAATTCTATATTTATTAAAAATGGTAAAGTTACAAGTTGGGTATACCTGAAAGTAGCATTTAATCCTAATCTTGAATATATTTGTGCAGATACTAATGATTTACAGTTTGTTCAAAGTAGTGTAAATACAGCAGGTTACAATTTAACTTGTCAAGTAAATGATTATTGTGACTTTACACCTGGTGGAACATCTTATAAAATTCAAGGAACTAGCAAAATTGATAGTAACGAGGATGGTTGTGGTGCAGCTGATTCAAATTATTTTAATCTAAAATTTAATATAACCAATGGTATAAACACTGGAAGTTTGATTTCAAATGTTTCAGGAAATTATTCTATTCCTGTTCAATCTGGCACACACACAATAACTCCACAATTTGAAAACCCAGCTTATTTTACTGTTTCGCCAACTAGTGCAACCGTAACATTCCCTGCTGCTACAAGTCCGTTTACTCAAAATTTTTGTATAACGCCAAATGGTGTTCACCATGATTTAGAAGTGGTGGTTATTCCGCTTGAACCTGCTCGTCCTGGGTTTGATACTTTCTATAAAATCAAATATAAAAACAAAGGAAATTATAATGAAACAGCGACAGTCAATTTTAATTATAATGAAGCTATT
>JACMPO010000114.1 GCA_014377455.1 Flavobacterium sp. | reverse complement strand
GAACATAACAATTATGGATATAAAAAGAATAGCCATAAAGCAACTTACTTGTTTTAGAATACTTAAGGAGTAGTTTTTTTGAATAGTAATTAGTGCAGAAATAGACCAAACAGCAAAAGTCAATTCGAAATTATTAAAGTAAGGTATCACTACACAAAAAATAAAGACAATCTGATAAATTTTTTTTTTAGCTATTACAGTCTTCATCTTTGATTTTGTTGTTTATTTTTGGGGATAAAATAAAAAAATAAAAAATAATAAATAATATTTCCGCAATTATTGTTGCAATAAAGGCGCCTTTTAATCCAGCAATTTTCAGTAAAAAAAACATTATTATTAGGCTTAAAATAGTTGTAAAAAAGGTGATTTTTATGTACTCCTTATTTTTGTTAAACGAAAACATTAATTGCTTTAATGCAAAAGAAATCCCCATAAAAACAGGTATCAATAACCCTAATTTGAAATAAGAACCTAATTTATCAACATCAGCCACATTAACATTAAAAAATAATAAAATAATCTTAAAGTTAAAATAAAAAACAATCAGTAGTACTAAAATCATTAAATAGTTAAGTCCGTTTTTTATTTTCCAATTGTGAAGTCCCGTTTTTACGTTGGTATAAATTTGGAGACAAATGTCTGCGTAAATAAAGTTAAAGAACATTTGAAAATAGGTTCTGAATATCATTATAACCTGATCAATAATACGATATTGTCCCGCAATGAAATCTCCGCAAACATAACTTATTAATATGATTGGAGCGTATTGATAAAAGGAGAAAAACAATTGAGAAATTGTGAGGGAAAATTCGTTTTTTATCAATGCGATAGCCTTTGGTAAAGAGGCATTTTTTAATGAAAATGAATAATGATTGTATATCCAAATAAAACCCAGTGAACTTGCTATTATTGATCCTATTCCTAAAAAAAAGTTGATATAGATGTAATCTTCGGGTTTTTTTATAAACAAGAAAATTGATACAACATAAATAACTTTTGAAATTACGTTGATTATTGAAATCCATTTGAAATTTTGAATTCCCTGAAAAAACCAAGTTGGATTTATAAACTGACCAACAACAATTAACATGCTTAATAAAAGTTGTAATCCGTCTTTTTGAAAAAATGGAATACTAAAAATAATTATGCTACTCATCAGTATAACCGACACCAACAATAGGAGTTTAGACAAATAAATAGTTGTGAATTTTTCTTCTAAAACCGTTCTGTTTGAGTAGTTAATTGAAACTTCTTTGGTTCCATTTATATAAGACCCGTAGTCGACCAAAACAATCGCTATTAATGCAAATGAAAAACCGACGCCTGCTTTTCCTAATCCTTCTTCTCCACAAATAAAAACTATATACGGAATAACTAACAAAGGACTTATAAGATTTACAGCTTGCCCAAAACCATAAATAATAAAATCTTTTGATTGTTTGCTTTTTAATTTGCTAGCTATTTTTTCTTTTAACATTGTTGCCTTGTAGCTCAGTATTTGTTTTTTCAAAAATAAGTATAAAAAACAAAAAGCCATAGATTGATACAAATCTATGACTTTTCGCTTTTTTGTAAAATTTAAATTATTTTGCTAACTTTTTCAATTCTGGACCTAAATTAGCTTCTTGAGGATAAAACGAAGGACTTTGTTTTTGTCCATTTTTGCTAATAGCTTTTATTAAACCCGTCGCTGAATCATAGGTGCATTTTGTTTCATCGGGTCTAAAAAGTAATCCTAAATCGTTTCCGCGTATTTCTTTTTTCTTTCCGTTGTATTCACAAACAATTGCCTTTAAAACAATATCTCCTTGTTCTTTATTGACACCAAAATCTATTCTTAATTGTGTTGGATATGCGTCTTTTGGTAAATAAAATACAACTTGTTGTTCATTTTCGCTTCCCTTTAAGTTTTGCCAAATTGAGCCCTTTGTAAAATTAATACTTCCATCTTCTGTATATAACAAACAAAAATCATCGTTTTTTTTTGCAATTACATTAATAGAAACTTTAAAGATATTTTGCGCAACTTCTTTTACTTCTTGTTTATTGTTTTCCTTATTATCATTTTTACAACTTAAAAGACATACAGTAAACAATATTAATAAAATTGATTTTATTTTCATGACATTTAATAAATTTTGACAAACTTAATGACTAATTTGATATTCTACAACTTTAAGTAAAATTTTTCACTTAAGTTCTTGATAAAATCCTTTTTTACATTTAAATCCTTTTTTTAAATATGAATTTATAAATTATTATGTTTGTAAAAAAAATACGCTTATTTTTTAAATTAATTTAAATATCTATGGACTTTAAAATTTCTGCTGAAAATAGTAAGTTGGTACTCTTCTCGTTTTTCATAACTCTTGTTACCTATGGTTTCCCTTTAACAAATTATTCATTAAGTGTAGATAGTGAAACCCCCATCTACTCTGAATTTTCAATGTCATTAGGCAGATGGGGGACAAATTTAGTTAGATACCGAATCTTTGAAGGACATTTGCCATACTACACCATGCTTTTAGGTATTATATTGCTTAGTTTGACAGCAGTTGAATTATCCAAACTATTTAGGTTCAAAGGAGCATTGAGTTTTGCTTTTTGTGCCTTATTTTTAACATTCCCGCAGATGTCTTATCAATTGGTTTTCACTATGCAAGCTGATGTTGTTCCATTGGGTTTTTTGTTAGCTGTTTTGGCTGTTAAATTTTTTGTAAATAATTCTCAAAATATTTTCTCAAAAAAATCCATTGTCTATTTTATACTCTCGTCTTTGATATTAATGTTCGTTATAGCTATTTATCAAGCATTAATTTTGATACCAATAGTTGTTTACATTATAATTTTACTACAAAACACCTTTAACGAAGACTACCATTTCAAAAACGAGTTCAAAAAAGGTCTCTTTTTTAGCGCATTACTTTTTGTTTCATTAGTCTTTTATTATGTCTCGGCTAAACTCCTTTGTCCGGTTCCAGAAAAAGGCCTACTATCCTCATATCTTGCTGGAAAGACTGACAATCAATTTTTAAATGCATGCTCTATTTGGCTTAAAAATTTAACCGGCAACTTTTATTATGGTAGCAAACTTTTTATTATCGCTTTTATAGTAAGTATTATTATGTTTATTAAATTTGGAATAGAAAAAAAACACTTTTTAATTCGTTTTATTTGTTTGTTTTTAATGCTTATTTTGCCTTTTGCCTTTTCATTTTTTATAACCAACGGTTACCATCCTCCAAGAATATATCTAACATCAGGATTAGTTTTTGCATTTGTAATAGTATATTTTGTCTCTACTATAAAATATGAACAATTTACTATTTTAATCATCTCAATAATTTGTGTTGCTAACTTATACTTCATTACTAATTTATTTTATTCGAATTATAAAATTTTCAATCACGATAAGAGTGAAGCAAATAAAATGAATAATTTGATACAAGCTAAATACCCTGAATTTGATGAAAATGTTAATTATGTTTACTTTTTTGGATGTTTACCTTATGAACACCATCAAAAGTATAGAATTGATAAATCAGAAATCTTTGGGGGCTCATTATTTAATTGGGATAACGGTGATAATTACAGAATTATCAACTTCTTTAAATTTAATGATATTGCTTATTATAAAATGATTGATAATAGAGAGACCTATTTAAAAATTAAGGATTCTATTGCCCCAATGCCTGTTTGGCCCAAAAAAGAATCAGTAAAAATGATTAATAATATTATCGTTGTCAAATTAGGAAATGAAAAAGGAATGCCTTTGTGGGTTGAATAATTTTATGATTTCGGTGACTGTTTCAAAATTTAAATAAATGTTATGCAAAAACCAATAATTGGTGTCGTATCCCCTTGTTATAACGAAGAATTGGTGTTGAACGAAACTTCGGTACAATTAAATGCTATTATCGCCGATTTAGTTTCTCAAAATTATATATCCGAAAAAAGTTTTGCCGCTTTTATTGACGATGGTAGTAAGGATAAAACCTGGAATTTAATAGAAGAGAAAACAAAGCATTTACTTCATATTAAAGGATTAAAACTTGCCGGAAATGTTGGTCATCAAAACGCCCTACTTGCAGGTTTACTAACATTCAAAGACGAAGCTGATGCGCTTATCTCTATTGATGCTGATTTACAAGACGATGTTAGTGTGATTAAAGAAATGATTCTGAAATTCATATCAGGAACTGATGTCGTTTATGGCGTCAGAAAAGAAAGAACGACTGATACTTTTTTTAAACGAAATACAGCTCTGCTTTTTTATAATTTGATGAAAAAAATGAAAGTAAATATCATTCACAATCATGCCGATTATAGGTTATGTAGTAGTAGAGTGTTAAATGCTTTGGCGGAGTTTAAAGAAGTAAATTTGTTTTTAAGAGGCATTATCCCAACGATTGGTTTTACTAAAGATGTAGTTTACTATGACCGTTTAGAACGCTTTGCGGGTGAATCAAAATATCCTTTCCGAAAAATGGCGGCTTTTGCTTGGAATGGCGTTACTTCATTTAGTAATTATCCGCTCAAATTAGTAACCATTATAGGGTTTGTTATCTTTTCCTTTTGTCTTGTTATGACAGGGTATGCGCTTGTTGCTGTATACACAGGAAACGTTGTGCCTGGATGGCTTTCGACTGTTTTACCTATGTATTTTTTAGGTGGAGTACAATTATTTTGTTTTGGAATTATTGGAGAGTATATTGGTAAAATTTACTCAGAAGTGAAACAAAGACCGCGCTATTTTATTGATAAACGAATAGATTAAAAAAAATGAAGGAAGATTTTGAAAAAAAATACCATGATGTAGAAACAGAACATTGGTGGTTTAAATCGAGAAGGAAATACCTGTTGGATTTACTGAAAGATGAACCAAAAGACAGTAAAGTATTGGACATTGGATGTTCCTCTGGTATTTTTTTAAAAGATTTAGAAGCGTTGGGATTTGCTACTCAAAATTTATTTGGAATTGATATTAGCGATAAAGCCATTGTGAATTGTAAAGCCAACGGCATAAACAATGCTTTTGTGATGGATGCTCAAAATATTACCTTGAATGAAAAATTTGATATTATAATAGCTTCCGATTGTTTAGAGCATTTAGAAAACGATAAAAAAGCGCTAAAAAATTGGAATGATTTATTGAAAATTGGTGGCACAATGTATGTTTTTGTTCCAGCATTTCAATCACTGTGGAGTTACCATGATGTTGTTAATATGCATTTTAGACGTTATACAAAACCGGAATTGAAATCAAAATTACTGGCTGAAAATCTTGAAATAATAAAATCTAGTTATTGGAATTTTTTTCTGTTTTTACCCGTGTATATATTTAGAACCATAACTTCTGGTCTTCAAAAGAATAAAACAGGCGAATCAGATATTACTATTGGAAATAGCTTCGTTAACAGTGCTTTACTAAAGTTAATAATCTTCGAAAATAAGTTACTTAAAGTAGTTAATTTACCTTTTGGTGTGAGTACATTTTGTATTGCAAAAAGAATCAAATAGTTTTCAAACTCTCCTCCCAACTCTTAATCTCAATTCCAAAAGTAGTCTTGATTTTAGTTTTATCCAAAACACTATATTTTGGTCTTTTTGCCGGAGT
>JACMPO010000113.1 GCA_014377455.1 Flavobacterium sp. | reverse complement strand
TCGGTCTACCCCAATCCAACTACATCTTTTCTGAATGTAAGTTTCAATAAGGAGTTTTCAGGCTCTATTTGCGACTTCACTGGTAAAAAGTTATTAAGTTTTTCTACAAAAACTGTTGATTTAAGTCAACTAGCATCTGGTATTTATGTTTTAGATGTTATTTCAGAAGATAAACGGTACACAAAAAAAATCATAAAACAATAATTAACATGCAAGTAATTATAGAATGTTTTAAAACACTAAAAGATTTTCAGAACAATGCCAACTATCGAAAAGGGAATGGCAAAGCAGGAGTTTATGTTTGGGGATTTTCTTTAGGAGCTAATTTTACCGTTCCAACATCACCACAAACGTTTTTTCCGTATTATGTCGGCAAAAGTGAAAGTGATTTATACAGCAGAACCCATGAACATATCACAACATTAGCGGGTGGTAATTTTTCAATATTTGATGTTTTGCAATGTGTAAATAATAAAACAAATATTGGCAAAGTTCACAGAGACTATCAAAATGAATCTAAAAAAGCTGGTACTAATGGAGGTCCAATTTTGCCAAATTCTCAATTCCCAAATATGCTTTATTTTCCAGAAGGCGTTCACAGACAATATGATTTTTTCTTTAATCAAACAATCTCTAATCAAATTGATTGGATGTTGAGACACTTTTGTATAATATATATAATCCCGATATCTGAAAAATATAATATCACCACTTTAGAAAAGAAAATCGGAAAAATAATTGGTTACGATATATTAAATACTAAAGAATATAAAAATGTTCCAGCAGATTTTAAAGTTGAAATAGTACATAATTCTGAAATATTCCCATTAGAAAACTATGAAGACTTGTTTACTTATTGCCAAAAAATATAAAGCAAAAATTAACGATCAAATTTTCAATACTTACAGTACTCAAAACCAAATAGCATTTTGATTTAATAAATTAAAGAAAGAATATTGATTCAAAAAAAAAGGTTGTCTGTTGGCAACCTTTTTTTGTTTGTCTTAATTCAACCAAATGATTTGCGATTATCATGGGATCAGAGGAACGTGGAATAAATCCTTCCGTTTTGAAAATTGTTGACGAAAAAGCGAAATTACCAATGTTTGGAAAAATCGGCTCACTGAATGTTTCTGTAGCTTGTGGAGCGTTTTTGTATGAAGTGGTCAGACAGCGAAAAAATTAAAATTAACATTTATAAGACATTTATTGTTTAAAAATGTTTTTAACGGCAAACTTTAATTTCGGAAAAGTTGGGCTTTCAATTTTGCAATCTTCCGTAAAAGGTTTTAAGCCAATATATTTATCGTCTTTTAAAACATAAACCAAAATGGCTTTGTCAGATTGGTTAACAATCCAATATTCTGAAACTCTATTTTCCTGGTATAAATCGAATTTTAAAGTCATTTCGCGTTTAGAATTTCCTGGCGCCATAATTTCTATTATCAAATTTGGCGCACCAATGCAACCTTTGTCGTCTAACTTTGTTATATCACATACAACGCATAAATCAGGTAGCACGACAGATGTTATCTGATTATCATCTGTACTTTTTTTAAAATCAATTAATCGAACGTCAAACGGTGCAGCATACATTTTGCATTTTGTCTTTCCAAAAGTCTTGTCCAATTCTCTGCCAATTAACCACGAAGTATCCTGATGAAATCG
>JACMPO010000112.1 GCA_014377455.1 Flavobacterium sp. | reverse complement strand
TCAAGACCAAGGCTGATGAACTTAGTAATGAAAGATTCAACATTACAAAACTAGCCAAAGAAGTAGGAATTCGAGTTACAATGCTTTATAAATGGCGCAAAGATTATGAAAAATTTGGTATTGGTAGTTTTTCAGTAAAAGAAACATTAAAACAAAGGCCAGAGCAAAAAACAATTAGTGAGTTGGAATCAAAACTCAAAGATGCCGAATTAAAACGCGATATATAAAAGAAGCAAAAGGCATTTTTTCCAAGAGCGCTCGATGATATTTGATTTTATTAACAGTCATGAAAAAATATTTCAGATTGCAAAAATGTGCTAAGTACTAGAGGTTAGTTCCAGTGGATATTATCGATATAAGGGCAAAAAAGCGTTAATTAAATTGCAGAAAATTATTGTTATAAAGCAAAAAAAACTAGCATTTATTTCCAAACCAAACAACGATACGGAAGCGCAAGAGTGATATTCGAGCTGCAATGTTTAGAGTAGAAAATATCGAGAGTTACAGTGGCAAAATATCTGCAACAAATGGGATAAAGAAGTAAATTAAGCAAGAAATTTAAAGTAACAACCGATTCAAAACATAATTGTTTGACAGTAGGAAATGTTTTAAATAGAGAATTTAATTCAAAATCACTATTAAAAGTATGAGTATCCGCGATCACTTACATTCATACAAAAAAAAGATTTTTACACCTCATTACAATTATGGATTTATATAACAGAAAAATAATTGTCTGGAGTTTAAACGATACAATGAGTGCAGAAAACACCATATTATCTGATTGGCGCATGGCAACTCGAAATAGAAATAAAGAACAAGGATTGATTTTTCATTCCGATAGAGGTTGTCAATATGCCAACACAAAATTTGCAAATGTGCTCAATTGATATAAAAAAATCACTCCAAGCGTGAGCCGAAAAGGAAATTGTTAAGGTAATGCTGTCGCAGAAAGTTTTTTTAAATCATCAAAATATTGACGAATTTAATAATCAATTAAATTACAAAAATGCCGCTTAACTAATTCTCCGCTTTTTATTTGCATATCCAGGTGAGCAAAAATAACTTTGGGAAAAAGAGTCCAAAAGTTTTATGATGAAATTAAAAACCGTAAGTGGACCATCTGAATTGATGGTAGTTTAATCACAGAAAGCCAATTGGAGTTATAAGTCATTAGTAGACTTTAGGTTCTCGAACTCCAAAAATGTTTAGTAGCCAATACTTGCTTCAGGTAATCTTTTAAATTAATTCTTAAAAGTAAAACGTGTTATTTGGAACGTATAAAAATGGAGTTTCTATGTGCTTAAAAAATCAAGCAAAAATTAAATTATACGCAAGGACTTAAAACTATTAGAATAATTTGCACTAATAAAATATACAATTTATAATATGACTTTTGAAAAAACTCCGATCTTGGATTTAATCCTAATTTCCCCAGCCGTTTATGAAGATCCACGAGGTTATTTCTTCGAAGCTTACAACCGAGCCAGATTTTTGGAAAATGGGATCGGTTATGAGTTTATACAAGACAATCAGTCCTTCTCTACCAGAGGAGTGATTCGAGGTTTGCATTTGCAGATTAATCCTTTTGCACAGGCTAAATTAATCCGTGTGTTACAAGGAGAAATTCTTGATGTAGCAGTCGATTTGCGCAAAAGCTCCACAACTTATGGAAAGCACTACAGCGTAATTTTGAGTGCTGAAAATAAAAAACAATTAATGGTGCCACACGGATTTGCTCATGGTTTTTCGGTTTTGAGTGACACAGCTTCCGTGTTGTATAAAGTTGATGGTGCGTACGATAAAAATAGTGAAAGAGGCATCCGTTATGATGATGGTACTTTGGCAATTGATTGGCATTTGTCTCCGGATAAAATACTTGTTTCCGATAAAGATTTGATATTGCCTGGCTTTAATGCCATTGACTGGGAGTTTTAAGTGGTGAGAAGTGAGTGGTGAGAAATAGTGATAGGTGAGAAGTGAGAAGTGTCTTTCGATCCTTCGGCAAAGCTTAGGATAATAGTGAAAGATGAGAAGTGAAAGATTTTTGGCGATTAAAGAAAAAAACATTTAAATTTAATTGAATTATGGAAGAAGATATTCGATGGAAACAACGTTTTGAAAATTATCTTAAAGCACTGGGCCAGTTGCAGAAATT
>JACMPO010000111.1 GCA_014377455.1 Flavobacterium sp. | reverse complement strand
ACTTCTTCTGTTCCATTAAGCAATCTTAATTTGCCACTAAAATTTCCTGAAATAATAGTATTATCGTTTGCATATTTAGTTATTGTTACCTTTCCAGAATTTTCATAAGAGCCATAATACTGCCATCCATTTACAGATGAGTCATATATTTTAGCATACACATAATTTTGCATTAAACCGTCTACACTTGATTGAAAATTAGAATCATGCCAAATGTAATTACCAGTTTTTATTTGGTCTAAACCCTGCAAGTGAATTATCATTGAATTGGCTGGTTTTGCATCTTGAAGATTTCTAATTACAAGTTCACCATAATTACCATTTCCACTAGGATCACTAGGGTCGCCATAAAATTTAAGCCCCTTTCCTCCTGGGTTAAAAAGACTGCTTGTACCATCACGAGGGTAAAAAACTTGGTTATTAATAATACAACCAAAAGTATTGGATCCTGCTTGAGTTTCGGGTGGGAGTTTTGCTAGTGGGTCTTCGACAACTGGGTCGCTTTTGCTACAGCTTATAATTAAAAGCAACAAAAGAAAGATTGTGTTTTTCATAGAGTGTTGAATTTATTATATTAATACTAGTTTTTATTTAACCTTTTTTATTTAATTATTAAGGTTGCTATTGCCGTAGCAACTTTTTTATTTTTACTGTGCAAATATTATAAAATTACCGCTACTAACAATAATTACAGCAACACTAGCAGTTACAACTAAAATTCCAATAGGAAGTAAAACTGTTTTTGTAACTGAAAAATGTCTTTTTTTAATTTTATTTATATCTTTTATAGCTATTGTATTTTGTGAGTTTTTATTATTGCTTACTGTAATTGTACTGTCGGAAAATGATAACAATCTTACTTTTTCATATTTATTTGATTGTTTGATTTTATATTTTTTGCCGATAACAAGGGTGCTACTTTTGTCAATTTCTCTATAACTGTAACAACTTTGTAAAAGAAATGAAAGTAGTAAAATGTATAATATTGATTTTCTCATAATTTTTTAATTTAAGGAAATGGTTGACTTTCTAAAGTAAAGCTATTAATATCAAATCTTCCATCAGTAATTGTTATGAACTCATTTGGATTATCATATCTTACAAACTTGCCTGAAAAATTGCCAGAAATTATCCCGTTGTCTCTTCTTGAAATTTTTAATATTGCTTGATTTTCAATAGAACCATAGTATGCATAATTACCTAAGTTATAATCATATATTTTAAAAAAAATATGGTTTTCAAGTATACTATCTGCTTGATTTTGGAAGTTACTTTGTTTTAATTGATATATTCCTAGAGTAGAGGTGTTTTGTATATGAATTGTCATTTTAAAACCTACTGAACTTGCTCCATCAACTACAACAATTTCAACATATTCATTTGGAGCTATACCTCCTCCCCAAAGCCTCATTCCGTGCCCATTTGAACCACCCACATTTGTCCCAATAGGGTCACGAGGCAAGTACACTTTGCCATTAATTGTTACGCCAAAAGTGTTTGCACCAACTTGTGTTTCTGAAGGTAGTTGAGCATTAAACCCTTTAGAACTATCTTTGGAACAAGATGCTAATATGACAAACAATAAAAGAATTGTTGATTTCATAGTTCAAGAATTTTAAGTTAAATCATTTTGTTAAAAGTAAAAAAAGTAATTGGTTATGAGTAGATTAACGAATGTTAAAGTTTTTGGGTAAAGTTATTTCAAGAAGAGTCAATACGATGTTGCGTTGTGTATGCGCAGAATGATGGTAATATTATTGAGTAAAGTGAGTGTCGAAACGACCGTCTCTAATTTGAATTAATTGCCCTGAGTAAGGGTTTATGATGTCAAATCAAAATGTACCCGACACTATGGCATTGGTATAATCTAATTTTGTTATTTTTAATTCCCCAGTGTGAGTTTGTGAAGTATTTACAATTTTTGAATCGTTAATGTTTAATACAAAGCCCGCTCCTCCATAAACATTGCCATCCTGTAATTCAAGAAGTTGAAAGGTTTGCCCCTCAGCAATTTGTTTTTTTTGTGAATTTAAAAACAAGGAACCAGGCTTCCTACTTTTATCTACTCCCCCAATCCCAAAATAATAATCGTTATCAATTTTTTGATAATATGCCACATCACCTGACCTATCAATAAATGATTGTCCGTTTACATGACATGCAAAAATACCTGCGCCTGTTTGGGTGGCTGGTGGTAGTTCTTCATTTGGGTTAGGGTTGCTTTTGGAGCAAGAAGCTAATATGACAAACAATAAAAGAATTGTTGATTTCATAGTTTGTTGTTTTAAATTATTTATCAAAGATACTTGAAAGTGTTACATTTCATCCTTTAAAATTTACATTTGAGTACATTATTCTTTCTTGTTTCAAGACATTAATGCAAATTTGTTCCATCAAATTAACCTGTATGAAACTTATAATTACTATTTCATTTTTACTAATTAACTGCATATGCATATCTCAAAATATAATTTCTGGGACGGTATTTGACGAAAAAAATAAACCTCTGGCTGGAGCCAATATTTTTATTGAAGGAAGTTATGATGGAGCTTCAACTGATGAGGCTGGAAAATTTTCGTTTAAAACCGAAACTACAGGAAATCAAATTTTAGTTGTAAGTTTTTTGACTTATGAAACAGAAAGAATTTCAATTGATGTATTAAATTTTAAAAATAAAAATATCAAACTTCGTGAAAGCGTTAATACTTTAGACGCAGTGGTTATTACAGCTGGAACTTTTGATGCAGGCGAAAAAGCTCGTGTTTCGGTTTTAAAACCTCTTGATATTGTAACCACAGCAGGATCGAATGCAAATATTGTTGCTGCGTTACAAACCCTTCCAGGTACAAATAATGTGGGTGAGGATGGCAGACTTTTTGTGCGTGGTGGTGAAGCTGACGAAACTCAAACTTATGTTGACGGAATAAGAGTAGCGCAACCCTATGGCGCTCAAGCCCAAAATGTTCCTTCGCGTGGACGATTTTCGCCTTTTTTATTCAGTGGAATTTCATTTTCAACCGGTGGATATTCGGCTGAATTTGGCGAAGCACTTTCGAGCGTTTTATTACTCAATACCAAAGAAGAAGAAACTAAAGAAAAAACTGATATCTCATTAATGACCGTAGGTTTAGGATTAGCAAACACACAAGTTTGGGGAAAAAATTCGATAAGTTTCAATTCATCCTATATTAATTTAGCTCCCTATCAAAAAGTAATTCCTCAAAATGTAGATTGGAATAAGCCATTTCAATCCCTGTCGGGCGAAAGTGTTTTTAGACACAGTTTTACAAATGGTTTATTCAAATTATACGCTGCTTTTGATGCGACTCAGTTTGATATTAATCAGGAATCTGTAAATACCATCACAAAAACTAGAGTTGATATAAACAACAATAACTTTTATTTAAACTCATCATACAAAGGAAATTTTGGAAATAAATGGCAATTATTTACAGGTTTAAGTTATGGATATAGCGAAAATAAAATTGGACTGGATTTAGATAAAGTTAACAACGATGAAAATTCGTCGCACCTGAAAATTAAAATTAAAAAATCGTTTTCAGATAGAATAAAACTATCTTTTGGAAGTGATTTTTTTAGTACAAAATTTAAAGAAAAGTTTGATTCTAATTCAGGAATTAATTTCAAAAGTGGATATAACTCTAATATTATAGCAGTTTTTACAGAAGCGGATATTTTTTTTTCAAAAAAGTTTGCAGCTAAAATAGGACTTCGATTTTCAAATAATGATTATTTGAAAGAAACGGCACTTGCACCCAGAATTTCATTGGCATACAAAACCGGAAAACATTCTCAATTTTCATTCGCTTACGGGAATTTTACTCAAGCTCCCAAACAAGATTATTTAAAATATGCTGACTATTTGCAGAGCGAAAAAGCATCACATTATATTTTAAACTATCAATTTAGTAAAGAAAAACAAACTTTCAGATCTGAAATTTATTATAAAAATTACTCAGATTTAGTAAAATTTGATACTTCAACAGCAGTTTATAATTCAATATATTCAAATAACGGAAATGGTTTTGCAAAAGGTTTAGATGTATTTTGGAGAGATGGAAAAACGTTT
>JACMPO010000110.1 GCA_014377455.1 Flavobacterium sp. | reverse complement strand
CCAGATCCTAAGGTCCAATTTGTAGATGGATAAGCATCAGGTCCTGTTGAACCTTCAAAACTCTCTAAAGACAACTGTGAATAACCAGAAATTGAAAACAATAATCCGAGAATTAATAATGTAATTTTCTTCATTTTATTACTTTATAGATGTTAATTGAAATTATTTGATATTGATATAATTTTCAAATTTAACAAAATTTATGAAAATAGTAATCATTTTTTATTTTTTAACTATTTTAACAAAGCAAATCATTTTATTTACAATCAAACAACATCCAATATGATTACTATTACATAAATTTGCATTAGAAAAAATAATATGTTAGAAACAGAAAAAATAAATTTTGAAAGAACAGTAATAGTTGGAATAGTAACACAAAATCAGGTAGAAGAAAAACTAACTGAGTATTTAGATGAATTAGAATTCTTAACGTTTACAGCTGGCGGAGAAGTCATAAAACGATTTTGGCAAAAAATGGATAAACCAAATCCAAAGACTTTTCTTGGTACAGGTAAAATGGATGAAATTGCTATTTATGTCAAAGAAAACAATATTTCATCTGTAATATTTGATGATGAATTATCACCTTCACAACAAAAAAATATTTCCAAGGTGATTGCAGAGGCCAAAATTTTAGATCGAACAAATTTAATTTTGGATATTTTTGCTCAGCGAGCTGAAACTTCTTACGCTCGAACACAAGTAGAGTTAGCACAATGTATTTATATGTTGCCTCGGCTTTCGGGTTTGTGGACGCATCTTGAACGTCAAAAAGGAGGTATTGGATTGCGCGGACCTGGAGAAACAGAAATCGAAACCGACCGCCGAATTGTAAGAGACAGAATAGCTTTATTGAAAGATAAAATAAAAACTATCGATAAACAAATGTCGGTTCAACGAGGTAACCGTGGCGCTTTGGTTCGTGTTGCACTTGTTGGTTATACAAATGTTGGGAAATCTACTTTAATGAATGTTATTAGTAAAAGTGATGTTTTTGTCGAAAATAAACTTTTTGCAACTCTAGATACAACGGTTCGAAAAGTAGTTATTGGAAACTTACCTTTTTTACTTTCGGATACCGTTGGATTTATCAGAAAATTGCCAACACAACTTATAGATTCATTCAAAAGCACTCTAGACGAAGTTAGAGAAGCAGATTTACTACTGCATGTTGTAGATATTTCACATCCTGACTTTGAAGATCATATAAACTCGGTAAATCAAATTTTAATGGACATAAAATGTGACAATAAACCAACCATGATGGTGTTTAACAAAATTGATGCGTTTACTAATTTGACTATAGATGAGGATGATTTAATTACCGAAAAAACCACAAAGCATTATACTTTAAATGAATGGAAGCAAACCTGGATGAGCAATGTAGGTGCTGAAAATGCTCTTTTTGTTTCGGCTATCCAAAAACAGAATTTCGATGAATTTCGAGAACGCGTTTATGATATGGTACGCGAAATACACATTTCCCGTTTCCCTTATAATAAATTTTTGTATCCTGATTTTAAAGATATTGAAGTTGATTAAAAAATAAAAACCTTCTAACTTTTTACAGCTAGAAGGTTTAAATTTAATTACTTACCTATTATTTATACAATTCCTTGTGCTAACATAGCATCGGCAACTTTTACAAAACCAGCAATATTTGCCCCTTTTACATAATCAACATATCCTGCTCCTTCTGATCCATATTTTACGCAAGATGCATGAATATTGAGCATAATATTTTTTAAACGTTCATCAACTTCTTCTGATGTCCAACTTAATCGTAATGAATTTTGAGACATTTCTAAGCCAGAAGTGGCAACCCCGCCAGCATTTGATGCCTTTCCTGGAGCAAATAATATTTTTGCTTTTTGAAAAGCAGTAACAGCTTCAGGAGTTGAAGGCATGTTTGCGCCTTCTGCTACACAAATACAACCATTAGCAATTAAAGTTTTTGCTTCTTCTTCATTAAGTTCGTTTTGTGTTGCGCAAGGTAATGCAATATCACATTTTACTTGCCAAGGTCTTTTATTTGCTATAAATTTGGCTTTTGGATATTTAGTTAAATAATCGGCTATACGACCATAATTTACATTTTTGATTTCCATTACGTAAGCTAATTTATCTGCATCGATGCCTTCATTATCAAATATGTAACCAGATGAATCTGACATAGTAACCACTTTTCCACCAAGTTGTGTAGCTTTTTCAGTGGCATATTGGGCAACATTTCCTGATCCAGAAACCACTACTGTTTTCCCTGCAAAACTTAAACCTTTAGTTTGTAGCATACTTTGAGCGAAATAAACATCGCCATAACCAGTTGCTTCTGGACGAATTAGTGATCCTCCAAATGAAATTCCTTTTCCAGTTAAAACACCTGTAAACTCATTGCGTAATCGCTTATATTGACCAAACATATAACCTACTTCTCTTCCACCAACGCCAATATCTCCTGCAGGAACATCTGTATCTGCGCCAATGTGCTTAGACAATTCAGTCATAAAACTTTGACAAAATTTCATTATTTCGTTGTCAGACTTTCCTTTTGGATCAAAATCTGATCCTCCTTTTCCACCACCCATGGGCAAAGTTGTAAGGCTATTTTTAAAAGTTTGTTCAAAAGCTAAAAATTTCAAAATGCTTAAATTTACTGATGGATGAAAACGTAATCCGCCTTTATATGGACCTATTGCCGAGTTCATTTGAATTCTATAACCTCGATTTACTTGAGTTTTTCCTGCATCGTCAATCCAAGTTACCCGAAACATAATTACTCTTTCAGGCTCTACCATGCGCTCCAAAAGCATTTTGCCTTCATACTTTTTATTTTGCTCGATAAACGGAATTACAGTTTCGGCTACTTCTTGTACCGCTTGCAAAAATTCTGGCTCGTTAGGATTTTTTTTAGCTACTGATTCAATAAATTTGTTAATGCTTTGTGACATAAATTTATAATATTTAAGTTTAAGAAAACGTTTTCGTAAATTTTTGACAAATATACATTTTATAAAAATAATGATGTAATTTTTTTATTGATGTAAATTATTTTTATTTACATGATATTTTTTTATATCTTTTTGTAGAATTATAGCTTCTATTCAAATCTATTTATCGTTTTATTCGTATATCATTAAGTATTTTTTGATTTTATTTTAAAACTGAATGCTATTTTTATATATTTGTCAACAATTGAAAAAAATCTTTCCTCAGATGAATAAGTTTATATTTGTAACACTTTTATTATTTATTGGAATTACTAACAATGCAGTTGCTCAGTTCGGTTTCTCTCATGAAATAGGCGTTATTGTTGGTCCAGTAGCTTTTCAATCTGATTATGGAGAGCGACACAATTTTGCAACCAATGCCGGGAATACGGGATATGGAATTGGAATTGTTCACTATCTTAACTTTGCATATAAGGCAGAATGTAATTGTTATACACCAGAAACTTATTTTAATGATCATTTCAAGTTGCGCAGTGAACTTTCGTACAATAAAACAAATTTGAAACATTACGGACAATATGTTGACCCAAGTAAGACTTCATTAATTGCAAAACAGTTAAGAGCAATGCACGGAAGTACTGCCGTTACAAACATAGGTATGCAATTAGAATTTTTCCCTTTTAGTATTAGAGATTTTACTGCACGAGTAGGAAGTTTTGCTCCTTTTATTAGTCTTGGTGGTCAGTTTAGTTTTTATACTCCAAAAGCATATTCTGATTTAGGTGATGGCTTAGGGACGCTTCCTGGTCCAACTCCAGTTAAATATATTGGAGCTTTTGATACACGTGGTGGTACTACTTGGTCGGTTGTTACAAGCGTTGGGACAAGATATAAATTAACGCCTTTGTCTGATTTGATGGTGGATTTAAGGTTTCAATATTACTTTTCAAACCTAGTTGACGGTTTAAGTCCAGATCCAAGAGTGTATCCTGAAAATAGAGCAAATGATTGGTTAGGATGGTTTAATTTTGGATATATTTATTATTTACAATAAAATTAATTTTACTTATAAATCAAAAATCCCAAATTCTTTTCAAAGAGTTTGGGATTTTTAGTTATTATGTTTTTACTATAATTCTAATGTCTTTTTAGCATTGCCACTCATTAACAATTCCAGTGGATTTTCAAGTGCTTCTTTTACTGCTACTAAAAATCCAACGGATTCTCTACCATCAATAATTCGGTGATCGTAAGAAAGCGCCACATACATCATCGGGTGAATTTCTACTTTGCCATTTACCGCAATTGGTCGCTCAATAATATTATGCATTCCTAAAATTCCAGATTGTGGCGGATTAATAATAGGTGTACTTAACATACTTCCAAAAACACCACCGTTTGTAATTGTAAAAGTTCCACCAGTCATATCATCAACACTAATTTGACCGTCACGAGCTCTTAATGCTAAGCGTTTTATTTCAGCTTCGATGCCTCTAAAAGTTAACAATTCCGCATTTCTAACTACAGGAACCATTAATCCTTTAGGACCTGATACTGCAATTGAAATATCTGCAAAGTCAAAAGCAACTTTATAATCACCATCCATCATCGAATTTACATCTGGAAATAATTGCAAAGCGCGCGTAACTGCTTTTGTAAAAAACGACATATAACCCAATCCTAAACCGCCATGTTTGGTTTTAAACTCTTCTTTATATTGATTTCTGATGGTATTAATAGGCGTCATGTTTACCTCATTAAAGGTTGTTAACATGGCAGTTTCATTTTTTGCAACAACTAATCGTTCGGCAACTTTACGGCGCAACATTGAAAGTTTGGTGCGTTCTGAACTTCGATTTCCTCCAGTTGGTGTTCCCATGGATGGAATTGCATTTAGGGCATCTTCGGTAGTTATTCTACCACTTTTTCCAGAACCTATAATATCTGCTGGACTTATATTTTTTTCGTCTAATATTTTTCGTGCTGCTGGCGAAGGACTTCCAGTGGCATAAGTTTTCTCAGATGTTTTTGGAGTTTCGGCAATAACATCAGTTTTAGGTGCCTCAACTACTTTGGTTTCTGGAACTTTAGTTTCTGCAACTTTTACGCTTTCGGTTTTAGGACTTTCAGTCACGCCTGGTTTTGTTACACTAGTATCGATTAAGCAGATTACAGCTCCAACTGCAACTGCATCACCTTCTTCTGCTTTAAGAGTAATAATTCCACTTGCTTCTGCTGGTAATTCCAGAGTTGCTTTATCAGAATCAACCTCGGCAATTGCTTGGTCTTTTTCTACATAATCGCCATTTTTTACTAACCAAGTTGCAATTTCAACTTCTTTTATCGATTCTCCCGGTGATGGGACTTTCATTTCTAAAATCATATTTTTTTAGTTTAAAGTTTCAGATTTAACTGTTTATTCTGAAAATTATGGTGTTATTTTTTTATGGTTTAATGAGAATTATTTTATCAATTTTATGTTTTGCATTTTTTGATTGATTTGATTCTTATTTATTCATTATTTTTTAGTTTTAGCCCCGATTGCAGTGTAAATCCTTTTCTTTTTTTCTTTTAAAAAAAGAAAAGATTGAAACGGAAAGCGGGAAATTGCTACATATATTATCTAAATAAATTCTTATCAAATACCATTCGTATTGCGTCTGCATGACGACGTCTATCTCGTGTGCTACTTCCTGCTGCAGGTGCTGCATAAGCTTTAAGTGATGCTAACCTCCATTTTACTAAATCAAAATTCATCAGCATATAACTGTAAGCTCCCATGTTTTTAGGTTCTTCTTGCGCCCAAACATAATCGTCTACATTTGGATATGAATCAATTATAACTTGTAATTGATTTACTGGCAAAGGAAATAATTGCTCAATTCGAACAAGCGCCACATCATTGCGACCGTTAATGGTTCGTTCTGCTAAAATATCGTAAAAGAATTTACCTGTACAAAAAACTAGAGTTTTCACTTTTAATTTATCAACAGATTTGTCGTCTATAGTTTCTTGAAATTCGCCATTTGCAATTTCATCTTGCGTGGATACACAAAGTGGATGACGTAACAAACTTTTTGGCGAGAAAACTATTAAAGGTTTACGGAATTTGGTTTTCATTTGTCTTCGAAGCAAGTGAAAGAAATTTGCGGGCGTTGTGCAATCTGCTACATACATATTGTGACGCGCACACAATTGTAAATAGCGTTCCATTCTTGCTGACGAATGTTCTGCTCCTTGACCTTCATAACCGTGAGGTAATAAAAGTACGATTCCGTTTTGGTTATTCCATTTATCTTCTCCACATGAAATGTATTGGTCAATTACAATTTGACAACCGTTTGAAAAATCTCCAAATTGAGCTTCCCAAATGGTTAATGTATTTGGATTTGTTAATGCATATCCATAATCGTATCCTAAAACTGCATATTCTGAAAGTAACGAATTGTAAATATTAAAATTTCCTTTTTTGTTATTTATAGTATTTAACAAAATAACTTCTTCTTCGCTATCTTCAACTTTTACAACTGCATGACGGTGCGAAAATGTTCCTCGTTCTACATCTTGACCAGAAACTCTAACGTTATAACCTTCTGTTAAAAGGGTTCCGTATGCTAATGTTTCTGCTGTTCCCCAATCGATTACGTTGTTATCGTACATCTTTTTTCGATCGTTAACAATTTTAGTAATTTTATTTATAAATTTTTTATCAGATGGTAATGTTGAAACTGAAACAATCAAATCGTCGAGACCTTTTTTATCGAATTTAGTATTCACTTTTTTTCGCATTTCATCATCTGAAACTTGAATAAAATCAATCCACTCATCTTGCAAAAATGGCTTTATAATTGTTAAAGTTTTTTTGCGAGATTCTTCTAAGTTCATATCTAAATTTGCCTTGTAATCTGTTTCTAGTTTTGATACATAAGTTGCATCAATGATTCCTAAAGTTAGCAACTTTTCGGCATAAATATCTCGTGGGTTTTGATGATTTGCAATAATTTTATACAAAACAGGTTGCGTAAATCGCGGTTCATCTCCTTCATTATGTCCATATTTTCTGTAGCCCAATAAATCTATAAAGACATCACTTGCAAAAGTCATTCGGAAATCTAAGGCAAAAAGTATAGCATGTACTACTGCTTCAGCATCATCTGCATTTACATGAAGTACAGGAGATAGTGTTACTTTAGCAACATCAGTACAATAAGTAGATGATCTCGCATCTTGATAATTTGTTGTAAAACCAACTTGATTATTTATAACTAAATGGATGGTTCCACCAGTTTTGTAGCCGTCAAGTTGCGCCATCTGAATAATTTCGTAAACAATTCCTTGTCCTGCGACAGCTGCATCTCCGTGAACTGCAATAGGAAGTACTTTAGAAAAATCGTTTGGAAAGTATTTGTCTTGTTTGGCTCTTGCAATTCCCTCTATAACTGCGCCAACAGTTTCTAGATGAGAAGGATTTGGTGCAAGATTAATATTTATTTTTTTACCAGTACGGGTAGTTTTTTCAGAGGTTAAACCCAAATGATATTTTACATCTCCATCAAAATATTCTTGGTCGTAATCTTTTCCGTCAAATTCTGAAAATATATCTTGTGTTGGCTTATGAAAAATATTTGCTAAAATATTTAATCGCCCACGATGAGCCATACCCATCACAAATTGCTCAACACCTTTTTCAGCCGCAACTTCTATTAAGGCATCAAGGGCAGGAATTATTGTTTCGCCACCTTCTAACGAAAATCTTTTTTGACCAACATATTTCGTGTGCAAAAAGTTTTCAAACGAGACTGCCTCATTAAGTTTTTCTAGAATTATCTTTTTTTGATCGACATCAAAATTTGGCAGATTGTCGTTTATGTTTAATTTATCTTGAATCCATTGTACCACTTCTGGTTTCCGAATGTACATATATTCGGTTCCAATATGCTGGCAATACACATTATCAAGATGAGTAATTATTTCTTTTAGCGTAGATGGCTTGTGACCTAAAATTTTTGCAGCATCGAAAACAGTATCTAAATCTGTTGTAGAAAGGCCAAAATTTTCAATGGCCAGTGTTGGCGTGTAAGTTCGTCTTTCGCGAACAGGATTGGTTTTAGTAAATAAATGTCCGCGAGTACGATATCCATCAATGAGTTTTAAAACGCTAAATTCTTTTACAATTTTTTCAGAAATTATTCCGTTTTCGATGTTTGAATTTGCAACATCATCCATTTGGTTTATTGCACTTTCTTCATTGTAAGAAGTCATTCCAAAATCGAAACCTTGAAAAAATGCGCGCCAACTGGGTTCTACACTATCGGGATTTTCCAGATATTGATCATATAATTGAGCGAAAAATTCGGTGTGAGCAGCGTTTAAGAAGGAAAACCTATCCATATTTTTATACTAAAGGAGTGTTTTATTTAATTGTGTATTGCAAAAGTAAAATATTTAAAACAATGTACTGCTTTTTTTTTACTTTTATAACATTAAATTAAAACAATAAGTTATGTGTAAGAAATCTTTAAAAATCGAAATCAGAATTATGTTACTATTTCTAATTTTACTAGCTAATAGTAGATTAGTTGCACAAGTTTCTTATCCAGAAAGTACTAAAAGTGATTTCTGGAATCATGTGCAATTTGGTGGAGGTTTTGGAGTAAGCGCTGGTAGTGGTTATACTGATTTTACTTTAGCACCAAGTGCAATTTATAATTTCAATGAAAAAATTGCTTTAGGTGCTGGTTTGCAAGGAAGCTATATTTCAGCAAAAAATCAGTATACTTCTACAATTTATGGTGCCAATGTTATTGGACTTTTTAATCCTATTGAAGAAATTCAGTTATCTTTAGAATTAGAAGAAGTACTTGTAAATTCTACATTTAATGCAATACCAAACTCTTTTTCAAATAGTTTTTGGAATACTGGACTTTTTGTTGGCGCAGGTTATAGAACTGGAAGTGTTACCATAGGAGCTCGGTATAACTTACTTTTTAATAAAGATAAAAATGTGTACAGCGACGCCTTAATGCCGTTTGTAAGAATTTATTTTTAATTTTTTTATAAAAAATTTTAATAAAGACAAATCTGTATTGTGGAAAGCACTACTAAACTTGTAGTTTTTTTAAATCATTTTTTTGGTTATATTTGTTTCAATAAATTTAAATTTAATGTACACAATTATTCAAAAATTTCATTCTGGATGGGCTTATTTAGCACTTTTGTTACTACTTTTTACGGTAATAAATTCTTTAATAGGAATGTTTTCAAAAAAAGATTTTACTGCTAAAGATAGAAAAATAGCATTGTTTGCGTTAATATCAACTCATATACAACTTGTGGTTGGATTAATTTTATATTTTGTATCTCCTAACGGATTTGCACAACTTGGAAACATGACAGATGCTCACGCAAGGTTAACATCTCTAGAACATCCGTTAACAAATATAATAGCCATAATTTTGATCACAATTGGTTGGTCAAAGCACAAAAAAGTATTATCGGCAGAAGCAAAATTTAAATCGATTTCTATTTTTTATACTCTTGGGTTACTTTTAATTTTAGCTAAAATCCCATGGTATTTGTGGATTTAAAGCTTCTACTGAGCTATTTTGACCTAATTATAAAAATTATTCTACAAGTTTGATACGCTTTGTATCTGTATTTTTGTACATCCAACTTTAACAAATGAAAAAATATTTTCCATTACTATTAATGATTTTCACAACAATTTTTTTAAGTTATGGACTTGCATTTAAAAGTAAAAACATAGTTAATCAAGAACTCAAAAAAGTTCAGAAAGACACCATTAAAAAAGATAAAATTGTTACTAAAGAAACTATTATTACAGATTCAATAACAATTTTTAAAGGGAAATTTAAACCCTATATGAAAAGCGCGCACGTTTCCTATTATGCCGAAAAATTTAATGGACGTCGAACCGCAAGTGGAAGAGTTTTTGACATGACAAAACTTACTGCAGCTCATAAAAGATTTCCTTTTGGCACAAAAGTAAAAGTCACTAATGAGGCAAATGGAAAATCAGTTATTGTAGAAATTATAGATCGTGGTCCATTTGTAAAAGGGAGAGAACTGGATCTTTCCAAAAAAGCATTTTTTACAATTGCATCAAGTAGTGGTGCGGGATACATAAAAGCTACAATTGAAGTTTTGCAAAAATAAATCTACCATTTTTTATAAGGAGATTTACTTATAAAGGCATTGTAATATCGTTCATCATTTGTAACTTCTTTACCAAGCCAAATAGGTTTATCGATGGTTTCATTTTCGTTTTCTAATTCAATCTCGGCGATTATTAACCCTTCGTTTTCCTTGTGAAAAACATCAATCTCTATAAGGTGTTTTCCCCTTTTAACTTCATATCGTGTTTTTTCAATCACGCCTTTCTCGCATAATTGGAGCAATTGTTTCGCATCAGATATTGGAATTTCTTTTTCCCATTCAAACCTTGAGGCGCCAGTCTCATTACTCATTCCTTTAATAGTTAAAAATCCTTTTGCGCCTTTTATTCTTACGCGAACCGTTCGTTCAGGAAGTGACGAAATATATCCTTGATAAATATCATTTTTTTGAAAATATTCGTTTTTAAAATCTAATGAATTTACTAAATACTTTCGTTCTATTTCTATCATAATTAATGGTGTTACAACTATTTTTAAATCAAAAATACAAACTTATATTAAGTCATAAATCCAATAAATATAATTTTAATTTATGCACCAATATCAAATTCGTTTATAAATTTGTAATATGTCAGATCAAACTTTTATCAAAAAGATAATTCATGTAGATATGGATGCTTTTTATGCATCGGTAGAACAAATGGATCATCCAGAATTAAAAGGCAAACCGCTTGCAGTAGGCGGAAGTGAGAATCGTGGCGTTGTTTCTGCAGCAAGTTATGAAGCTCGAAAATTTGGTGTTCGAAGTGCTATGAGTGGTATTCAAGCTGCGAGAAATTGTCCTGATTTAATTTTTGTCAAACCTCGATTTGATAGATACAAAGAAATTTCGCAAAAAATTAGAGCTATTTTCTACGATTATACGGATTTAGTAGAACCACTTTCGCTAGACGAAGCTTATCTTGATGTTACAAAAAACAAAAAAGGGAATCCAAGCGCAACCTTGCTTGCACAAGAAATTAGAAAAAGAATTTTTGATGAAGTAGGACTCACAGCCTCGGCAGGAATATCGGTTAATAAGTTCGTGGCCAAAATTGCAAGTGATTATAACAAACCTAATGGACAAAAAACGGTAAACCCTAACGAAGTAATTTCGTTTTTAGAAACTTTAGAAATAAAAAAGTTCTACGGAATAGGAAAAGTCACTAAAGAAAAAATGTACCAGCACGCCATTTTTACTGGTGCCGATTTAAAAACAAAATCTTTAGAATATCTTTTGCATCACTTTGGAAAAAGCGGTGGTTTTTATTACAATATCGTGAGAGGAATTCATAATAGTGAGGTAAAGCCTAATAGAATTTCAAAATCGGTGGCTGCAGAGCATACATTTAATGAAAATTTAACTTCTGAAATTTTCATGCAAGAAAAGTTAGATCAAATAGCTTTAGAACTTGAAAAAAGATTGAAAAAATATAAAATATCCGGCAAAACAGTAACTTTAAAAATTAAGTTTAGCGATTTTACAACTCAAACCCGAAGCAAAACTTTACCCTATTTTATATCAGATAAAGGACTTCTTGCAGAAACTGCAAAGGAATTATTATATCAACAACGTATTAAAGATTCAGTACGATTGCTCGGAATTTCATTGAATAATTTGAATACTGAACCTAAAAAAACCGTTGTGGTACAATTAAAATTTGATTTTTAAGATGAATACTAAACCCATATTTTCATGCACATTTATAGTTGTTCTTTTAAAACTTATTTAATACGAATATTCCAATTTTAAGCAACTGAAAATTGTTTTAAAAAGTCTGGTTTAACAGACAAATTATTTGTTAAAATCTTTTTTGTAAAAAAATCAAAATAAATACAGTATTACTTACTTTTGCTAAATAATATTTAACATTAACACAATATTTTAAGAGTTAATGAGTTAATATTTCAAGCACCAATATTCAGTTTTTTCTTTCTATCTTTTAGAGTTCAATGAACAATAATAAAAAGGTTATTACGCTAATTTTAGTAGTTGCTATTATCCAATTTACGTTGTCTTTATTTTCAAAAAATTTTATTGAATATTTCCCCAGTTTCAAAAATGTAAATCTTGTTACGGATATTTTAGAAAAAGAAAAAATCATCCAAAAGAAAAAACTTCACAAAACTATTTTGCCACCAATACTTATAGGTGATTCTCTAGTTTACAATGATTTTGATGCGTATTTAAAAAAAGGAACCTTGATTGATTTTGAAGCAGATAGTACTAATCCGGCGTTAAAAAATTTTACAGACAAACTCATCCGACTTGCCAATCATAAAAAAGTAAAAATCAGAATTGCCTGGTTTGGCGATAGTCAAATAGAAGGTGATTTGATTACACAAGATGTCCGTGAGTTGTTACAAAACTATTTTGGTCAACAAAAAGGCGTGGGTTATGTTCCAATAACATGTGTCTCTGCCGATTTTAGAAATACTGCCAAAGTAATTACAACAGGTGCTATTTTTGATAGTAATTTTAAAAAACAAGGGGCGAATTCCAATCTTTTTTTATCAGGTTATTCCGTTTTAAGTCCCGATTTAACTGTTTTTTTTAAAGACAATGTAGCAAAATCAAAAAGTCAAATTACTCAAAAATGGTTGTTGTATGGCAAAGGCGATTCTATTTCTATCAACAGAAACGAAGTTACTAAAAAGTATAATGCAGACAAAGAATTCAATCGAATTTTAATAGATAGTTCAACATTAAATAAAATAAATTTTCAAGTTTCTAGTAAAAATACGCCACTTTACGGAATTAGTTCTGAACCAGAAACAGGAATTATATTAGATAATTTTTCTTTTCGAGGAATTACTGGAGTTGAATTAAAAAAACTCAACAACAGCATGTTATCTGAAATGAATGAAAAAGGATATTACGATTTAGTAATTATGCAATATGGAGTAAATTTAATGTTTAAGCCAAACGATACTAATTACGATTATTATTATCGTGCCATGAAACCTATAATTAAAAAGTTAAAAACCAATTTTAGCAAGTCAGAATTTTTATTGGTTGGCGCATCTGATAGAGCTTTTAATTATGATGGACAATGGAAAACGGCTGTAGGAATTGACTCACTTATTGCAATTCAAGCTAAATTATCTTACAACAATAATATTGCATTTTACAATCTTTATAAATCCATGGGTGGTTATGGAACTACAGTAAAATGGGCAGACAGCACCTTGCAACTTGCAAATAAAGATTACATTCATTTTAATCATCGAGGTGCTCGACGTGTTGCAACTATGATTTTTAATGCATTGCTAAACGATTTTAATAAAGCAGTCAAAAAGAAGCAAAAAAATCAAGTAAAACCAACCGTTAATAAAGAAGTATAATGACTCCTATAAATTGGGAAGCACTCCAAATGCAACTTCTGTACGATTCGCACAATCCGTTATTATTTAATAGTGGTTTCTTCGTTTATTTTCTGGTATTGTTTATTGTGCTGTATTTTGCTTTTAGAAAAAATTACATGCATCGCGCTGTAATTTTATCTATTTTCTCACTATATTTTTTCTACAAAGCCAGCGGTAGCTTTGTATTGTTAGTAATTTTATCTGCAATTGTAGATTTCGGATTATCAAATTTAATTTTTAAGCAAAAAAGTAAATCAATAAAGAAATCACTTCTTATAATAAGTATAATTTTTAATTTAGGAATGTTATTTTATTTTAAATACACTAATTTTTTTCTAGAATTAGTAAATAGTTTTTACACTCCAAAGTTTAATTTTATTTATGTTTTATTACCTATTGGAATTTCATTTTACACTTTTGAAAATCTAAGTTACACCGTTGATGTTTACAAAGGTGAAATTCAGCCTGAGAAAAAAATCATTAATTATTTACTATTTCTATCGTTTTTCCCAAAACTTGTAATGGGACCAATTGTGAGAGCAAAAGATTTTATACCACAACTCAAAAAAGAATATTTTGTAAGTGATTCCGATTTCTCAAAAGGATTTTATTTAATAATTACAGGACTTATTAAAAAACTGATTATTTCAGATTATGTCAAACTTAATTTAGTCGATTATGTTTTTGATGGACCTAATTTACACAACGGTTTTGAATGTTTAATGTCGCTCTACGGATATGCAATTGTAATTTATTGCGATTTTAGCGGTTATAGTGATGTAGCAATTGGTATTTCTAAATGGTTAGGAATTACAATTCCAACTAATTTTTTATCGCCTTATCAAAGTAAATCGATAAGTGAATTTTGGCGCAGATGGCATATTTCACTTTCAAGTTGGTTGCGCGATTATTTGTATATTCCGTTAGGTGGAAATAAAAACGGAACAATTAGAACTAATATTAATCTTTTTTTAACGATGTTAATAGGTGGTTTTTGGCATGGCGCAAGTTGGAATTTTATAATTTGGGGTGCTTTACACGGTTTTGGATTGTTACTAAATAAAATCTGGAAAGCACTTTTTGGTCGCTTCAAAATTTTGCCCGTTTGGTTTACAGATGTCCTATTTGGGCTAATAACTTTTCATTTTGTATGTTTTTGTTGGGTGTTTTTTAGAGCTAATGATTTGAATTTAGCACTAGAATTTTTACATCAAATAGTGTATCAATTTACTTTTGAAGGCGCAACTGAATTCTTTTACAATTATAAATATGCTTTGATTATGATTGGAATTGGCTTACTAATTCATTTGATACCCGATAGTTTTCAGGAAAAAGTAATCGAAATTCAAAAAAACTTTTCGATGGTTTATTATGTTGCGGTATTTTTATTATTTATAATTTTATATTCTTACTTTAAAAGTGCCGAATCGGTTTTACCAATTTATTTGCAGTTTTAAATTTAGTTTAAAAATTCACAACATCAACTTCTTCGCCAATATAAACTAATGCTTTTTTAACCACTTTCAACCCCATTTTTTCAATAGCATTTTGATATTGCTCTAACTGTTTTTGATATTTTGGATGATGCAATCCCGTTTTGTAATCCAACAAAAAAACTTCTTTTTTCAAATTAATAACCATCCTATCTGGTTTTACAATGCTTCCTTCCTTTTGAATAATTGTTTTTTCATTTAAAATTTCATGATCTTTTACGAAAAATAGTTCTAGTTCAGGATGATTTATTATTTCTGTAATGGTACGTTCTACTTCGTCTTTTTGAGAAGAAATAATCAATCCGTTTTCGACAGATTTTATAATTGCTAAAGTTATATCGTCTTTTGTTTTTACATAAGACAGAATTTCGTGCAATATGGTACCGTATTCAATTGCTTTTTGTTGCAAAGTATTCCACATTAAACTTTCGCGTTGTGCTATTTTAATATTCTGTGGGTGCAATGTTTCTAAAAGCTGTGGTACAATTTCGGTTACATTTTCTTGAATTTTTGTTTCAGATAATTTTTTTGAATTTCCAAACTCATATTCTAGTTTCTCTTCTTCAAAAACTGCATTTTGTTGCAAATATTTTATAAAAAAAGAAGCCATATTATTTGCATAGTTCCCCTCTTTATTTGTGGATTGCATTTTTGAAATAATGTGCAATTGCTCTTCGGCACGTGTTAAAGCAACATATAAAACATTTACATTATCCAGTAAATCTTCTTGTTTTTTCTGCAAATAAATTTCAGATGCTTCTGCACCATAACCTTCTACTTTGCTGCTTTTATCAACTAAAACTTTGGGCAAACCTATAACTTCTTCATCGGCGTTTAACCACATTTTTTGTGGTGGTGCTTTGCTATAATCTTCATCTGCAAATGGAAAAATCACTACGGGAAATTCTAATCCTTTGGATTTATGGATTGTCATGATTCGTACTGCATCATTACCTTCGGGCGAAGGAATACTTATTTTATGAGAATTCGCATCCCAATAATTTAGAAAGTCAGATACTCCAGCTTGTTTTTTTAAATCGTGTTCCAAAACTAAATCCAGAAAAAATTGAACGTATGCATTTCGTTTATCAATTGGAATTGTTTTGAAAATAATTAGTTCTACTGCTTCATAAAGTGATTTTTTTCGGACGGTTTCAAATGAAAAATCGATGTTAAAGTCTCGCAACCACTTTTGGAATTCACTTTCACTTTTAAGTTTAATTCCTAGCGAAATAAAATCGTGAATTTGGTATTTATCTTGATGGTTTAGCGCTAAATAATAAAGTAAGTTGGCTTTGGATTGTAGGTCATTATTGTTTTTTAAATATCGCAATATATAGATAATATTTTGAACCTCTGATGATGCACCTAGCATCAAACTTTCGGAAGAAAGAATAGGAATTCCTTGTTCGGTTAAATAGTTGGCAAGTGCTGTTCCGTCAAGTTTTTTTCGAGTTAAAATCACAATATCTTTATTCTTGAAACCCGATTTTTTGACCTGCACAATTTGGTTTAAAGTTGCTAACAGGTATAAATCATTTTTGTCTAAATCCTCTTCATCTGAATTATCATTTTTATCAATTTTTGGTATGAATGAGATATTGACATATCCTCCAGTTTTTGAATTTATTTGCTGTTGAGAATGATTTAAATATAAATCCTGGTAATCTGCATTTGTAAATTCATGCGATAAAAGCGAAAAAAAAGCATTGTTAAATTCAATAATTTGCGAATAACTTCGATAGTTAGTTTCTAGAGAAAACAATTTTTTATCTGGATTTACAAACGGATTTTTATCTTTACTTAACTCGATAAATTGTTCTGCTTTTCCGCCTCGCCATCTGTAAATAGATTGTTTAGGATCGCCAACTAACATGAGCGATCCTTTGTCGCCAGATAAATCTTCGCTAGAAAGCGCATTATCTATCAACGGAATTAAGTTTTGCCATTGCATTTCAGATGTATCTTGAAATTCATCAATAAAAAAGTGCTTGTATTTTTCGCCTAGTCTTTCATAAATAAATGGTGCAGGCTGATTTTGAATTTGTTCATTAATAAGCTTGTTAAATTCTGCAATTGAAAGTATGTTTTGCTCTTTTTGAATTTTTGCAAGTTCGTTACTAACCGTATTTAGTAAAGAAAGAGGTGTAATATTTTTTAAAAATGCTTCATAAAAATTCTTTTTTTCATGAATTTTATAAACAGTGTCAAGAATCACTAAAAACTGCGGTATTATGGATTCTATAATAGCTTTATCACTAGATTTTTGATTGATTTTTATATCTTCAAACTCATGATAGGTTTTATTTTTAGGATTAAATTTTTGTTCCTGAATACTTTTTAAATGTTTTGGGAAATATCCAGATGAAAAAGATTTTTCGTCAATGCCATTATTTGTGATAAGCTCTAAAGCTGTTTTTGCAAATGCAACACTTTGGTTTTCTAAATCGTCAACAAGTTGAAGCAACTTTGTTTTAATTTCAATAAAATTCTGAATATTTTTGCTGTTCAACTGCGTTATTTGTTCTCGATTGTTTTCGTTTAAAATCAATCTTCCTGTTTCCATTATTTCACGCGAAACGTCCCACGATTTGTCATCATCAGTTTTTTCCATGGTAAAATCGACCAGTAATTTTGTGAGTTCTTCATTATTTCCTGCTTGTGCAATAATAGCGTCTACTGCTTCTGTAAGCAAATTTTCAGTATCTAACGAGACTTCAAAAGTTATGGGTAAATTTAAATCGTGTGCAAATGCTCGGATAACTTTATGCGTAAATTTATCTATGGTCGATATATCAAATGCTGCATAATTGTGAATTAAGTTTTTAATAATACTTTTGGCTTTATCTGTAATAGATTTCAAACTTAATCCAGTCTCAGTTTGGATATCGTGCATCAATTGTAATGCTTTTTCCGATGGTTTTTCTTTAGCAAATTCTGACAAACTGTCCACCACACGACTTTTCATTTCGTGCACGGCTTTATTTGTAAAGGTAATGGCAAGAATATTTCGATACGCATCTGGTTTTGACGATAGCAAAATAATTTTTAAATATTCTTTTACTAAGGTGTAAGTTTTTCCTGATCCTGCAGAGGCATCATATATTGAAAAAGCTGGTTTTTGCATATTTTATAAAATTTTATAATCCTTTTTTTGAATTACATAAATATAATTCATTTTACTTTCTTCTCCGTAATAAGTAACTTCAAATTCGTCAATTTTGATGCCTCCAATTTTTTCCATAGCTTTTTGTGAACGAAAATTTGAAGCTCCTACATGAAAATATGTTGTGTAAACAAATTGAAAAGCATATTCAATCATTAATTTTTTAACTGATTTATTGTAACCTTTTCCCCAAAATTTTCGTCCGATAAACGTGTAACCTATCAAAACAGAATTGTTTTTTGAATCGTAATCATAAAATCGAGAACAGCCAACAGTTTCATTAGTTTTAGAATCGCTAACTAAAAATGCTCCTTTGGATTGCAGTGCACCTTCAAAATAAATTTCAAAAATGTTTCTTTTATACCGTAGTTTGTTAGGATGTTGTTTCCAAAGGAGTTTGTCATTTGCAACAGCAAATAAAATTTCAAAATCATTTTTGTCCAACGGTTTTAATGTCACAAAATTGTTTACAAGATTATTTGGTTGTAAATTGAATTTCATTTGTTTTAAATAATTTAGATTGTTTAATTTACGAATTTCAATTTAATAACCATTTTAAGAATTTTAATTTTGCAGATTATTGCTGTAATCAAATAAAATTTTACAAATAACGTTAAATGTAATAGTTTTAGAAGTTAAATTTATAACTTTGGATTTAATAAAAAATTGTTAATCTTATAAATATATTACTATGGCTTTTGAATTACCACAATTACCTTACGCATACGATGCGTTAGAACCCAGTATTGATGCACGAACGATGGAAATTCATCATTCTAAACATCACAATGCATATACAACTAACTTGAATGCAGCGATACTTGGAACAGATCTTGAAGGGAAAACAATCGAGAATATTTTAATAAATTTAGATAAAAAAAATGCTGCTGTTAGAAACAATGGTGGTGGTTTTTACAATCACAGTTTATTTTGGAAAATAATGTCGCCAAATGGTGGTGGTTTGCCAACGGGAGAATTACTAGAAGCTATTGAAAAGGATTTTAAAACCTTTGATGAGTTTAAAGCATCGTTTGCAAAAGCAGGTGCAACACAATTTGGAAGTGGTTGGGCTTGGCTTTGTGTACACAAAGGAGGTAAACTTGAAGTTTGTGGAACACCAAATCAAGATAACCCATTAATGCCAGAAGTAGGTTGTGGCGGAACGCCAATTCTTGGAATGGACGTTTGGGAACATGCTTATTATTTGCACTATCAAAACCGTCGTCCAGACTATATAGAGGCATTTTTTAATGTGATTAATTGGACAGAAGTAGCACGATTATTTGCTTTAGAAAAATAATATTTGCTTTATCAAATTAAAAAACCAGTTGTGAGAGCAACTGGTTTTTTTTATAATTAAAAAGACGTTCGCTTATGCGAACGTCTTTTTGCCCCAAATCTATCATAAACTTAACCTACTTAATTTTATGATGTCGTAAATGTAATATTCAGATTGAATTTTAATTTCAAAGAAATGAATTATATTTTTAAATACAGGCAATTGAATGTAGAATTGTAGTTTAAAAGTGGTAAATGAAGTGTGGATAATATCAAATAAAAAAGGTGAAATTTCTTTCACCTTTTTTGCCCCAAATCTACCATAAACTTAACCTACTAATGCTATGGTGAAACGAAAGTAAACCGATAACGTTTTCATAACAAATATTATTGTTGAATGACATTAAAAATCGATTAACTACATAAAATGCAACATTTTAATACGCTCGAGCATTTTTTCCTTCATAAAAATTCATGAAAGCTCTATTCACTACACGATTTCCACCTGGCGTAGGATAATCGCCAGTGAAATACCAGTCACCTAAATTTTTTGGACATGCAGTGTGAAGATTATCTACAGATTGAAAAATAATTTTTACTTCTGCATGTATATCGTCTGATGTTAAAAGCGATGCAATTTTATTTGATATTTCTATATCGCTAAATGGCGAATATATTTTTGTGACATAATTTATTGCTTCTGAGTCTTTTATATTTTCATTTTCTTTACAATCTTTATACACTTCGTCCACAATATAATATTTATTTTGTTCTTTTAGTAGTGCAATTGCAGCCCGAAAAGCAATTAATCCTTCTAGTTTTGCCATATCAATTCCGTAACAATCGGGATATCTAATTTGTGGAGCAGATGACACTACGACTATTTTTTTTGGACGTAAACGATCCATCATTTTTATAATGGACATTTTTAAAGTCGTTCCTCTTACGATACTATCATCAATAATAACTAAATTATCTGTTGGTTTTATAACACCATAAGTAACATCATAAACATGGGCAACCAAGTCATCTCTGTTTGCATCGTCAGTAATGAACGTTCGTAATTTTGCATCTTTAATTGCTACTTTTTCGGTTCTAATTTTAACAGAAAGTAATTCCTGAAGAGAATCTTGAGTCAAACTGTTTCGGTTGTTGAGTATAAACTGATTCTTGCGTTGGTTTAAAAAATCTTGTGCAGCCTCAACCATTCCGTAAAAAGAAGTTTCTGCTGTATTTGGAATATATGAAAAAACAGTGTTGTCAGTATCATTATCAATGGCATTAAGCACTGCTGGAAGGATTAATTTGCCTAATAATTTTCGTTCTTGATAAATCTCTGCATCGCTTCCACGTGAAAAATATATCCGTTCAAACGAGCATGCTTTTTTAAGTGTTGGAGTAATAATTTCTTCTTGTGTTAATGTGCCATTTTTTTTAATAATTAGCGCATTTCCTGGCTGTAATTCTTGAACTTTATCGAACTCTACATTAAAAACAGTTTGAATCACAGGTCTTTCGGAAGCTACAACTACGATCTCGTCATCTTCATAAAAATAAGCTGGACGAATTCCAGCTGGATCGCGAAAAACAAATGCATCACCGTGACCAAAGAGTCCAGCCATAGCATAACCACCATCCCAACCTCGAGAAGCACGTTTTAAAATTTTAGTGATATCTAATTTTTCAGCTATTACAGGTGATGCTTCTCTTTTTGATAGACCGTTATTTTTACATTCTTGATAGAGTTCAGTAACTTCATCGTCTAGAAAATGTCCAATTTTTTCCATAACCGTTACTGTATCAGCCATTTCTTTTGGATGTTGACCAAGTTCTATAAGACTGTTAAAAAGCTCAGTAACATTGGTCATATTGAAATTCCCTGCAATAATTAAATTGCGATGCATCCAATTATTTTGGCGTAAAAAGGGATGCACACTTTCGATACTATTTTTACCAAAAGTTCCATAACGAACGTGCCCAAGAAATAATTCTCCAATGTACGGGATTTTAGATTTTTGCAACGCCACATTATCTGCAAATTCTGGATGGGAATTCATCTCAAAATTAATTCGTTCGTTTATTTGAGCAAAAATATCTTGAATAGGTTGTGCATCTGTACTGCGAACGCGACTGATGTATCGTTCGCCAGGCTCAACATCTAACTTAATTGAAGCCAGTCCAGCGCCATCTTGACCTCGATTGTGTTGCTTTTCCATTAAGAGATACATTTTTTGTATTCCGTAAAAAGCCGAACCATATTTTTCTTTGTAGAATTCTAATGGTTTTTTTAATCGTAAAAGGGCAATTCCACATTCGTGTTTGATTGCGTCACTCATTGTAATTTTTTTTAGAAGTGTTTTTTGACCGCAAATCGCAAATTTTATTTACATAAAATAAAAAATTTGAGAATTTGACGTTAATAATAATAAAAAATGCCCCGAAATCTCGAGGCATAAATTTATTATAATTCTATTTCAAATTGTGTTAAAGACTTGAATACTTTCAAGCGATTTTTAACATCGCTTTCGGTAAGCTCTAACATTCTTTCGGTTCCAAATTTTTCTACACAGAATGAAGCTAAATTAGATCCCTGAATAATTGCGGTTTTCATGGTTTCAAAAGAAACGTCACCTTGTTGTGTTATGAATCCTGCAAATCCTCCAGCAAAGGTATCTCCTGCTCCTGTTGGATCAAAAACATCGGCTAATGGTAATGCTGGTGCAAAGAAAATATGTTCGTCATGAAAAATTAAAGCTCCATGTTCTCCTTTTTTAATCACCACATATTTTGGTCCCATGGTGTGAATTTTAGCCGCAGCTTTTACTAACGAATATTCTCCGGATAATTGGCGTGCTTCTTCGTCATTTATGGTAATTACGTCCACACGTTTGATTACGTCTAGCAATTCTGGCAAAGCACAGTCCATCCAAAAGTTCATGGTATCTAAAACTACTAGTTTTGGTTTTGCAGTTAACTGATTTAAAACTCCTGATTGTACTATTGGATGTAAATTCCCAAGCATTACCACATCGGCATTTTTAAAATTCTCTGGAACAATCGGATTAAAATCGGCAAGTACGTTTAATTCTGTAGCCAATGTATCTCGTGAATTCATATCGTTATGATATTTTCCGCTCCAAAAAAATGTTTTTCCACCTTTTACAATTTCAAGGCCAGAAATATCAATATTTTTTGCGGTTAAAAGATCTAAATATTCCTGAGGGAAATCATCACCAACTACCGATACTATTGCTGATTGTAATTTAAAATGCGAAGCTGACAAGCCAATAAAAGTTCCTGCTCCACCAAGTATTTTATCTGTTTTGCCAAATGGCGTTTCGATAGCATCAAAAGCAACCGTTCCTACTATTAAAAGTTTGTTCATTTTTACGTTTTCAAATTTAAAGTGCAAAGATACTTTTTTAGTTTCAGAGTTTAAAATGGTTTGAGGTTTAAAGTTATATCCTAAAGCAACTTCGCATCTTCATTTTCATAAAAAGCATCAATAGATAAATTAGATAATCCCGAAGCATAAACCGCTAATTCATCACATCTTTCATTTTGTGGATGGTTGTTGTGTCCTTTAATCCATTTGAAATCTACTTTGTGTTGTCGGTAAATTTTTAGAAAGCGTTTCCATAAGTCGGAATTTTTTCTGTTGGCAAAACCTTTTTTCTCCCAACCTAAAATCCATTTTTTCTCTACAGAATCTACAACATATTTAGAATCGGAAATTACTAAAACAGTCATGTTTGGATTTTTTAGTTTTTCTAAACCTACAATCACAGCGAGAAGTTCCATTCTATTATTTGTAGTCAAGCGAAAACCTTCGTAGAATTCTTTTTTGTGTGGTGTTCCAATTAATTCCATAACTACGCCATAACCTCCGTTTCCAGGATTTCCTTTGGCTGCGCCGTCTGTGTAGATGTGGACTTGGTGACTCAAGTGAAATGTGATTAGTAATTGGTAAGTAGTCTTTCGATTATTTCTGGAAAATACTGATGCTCCAAAGTGTGAATTTTATCGGCGATTTCTTCTGGGGTTTTGCAATGTTCTATATTTACTGATTTTTGAAAAATAAATTTGCCTTCGTCATAATTATTATTTACATAATGAATAGTGATACCACTTTCAACTTCTTTGTTGTCTAAAACTGTTTGATGAACGTGTAATCCATACATTCCTTTTCCACCATATTTCGGTAATAATGAAGGATGAATATTGATTATCTTATTTGGAAAATGACTTATAATTGATTCAGGGAATTTTAAAAGAAATCCTGCCAAAACAATCAAGTCAGGATCAATATTTATTAGTTGTTTTAATAAATTTTCTTTATCTAATTCTTCTTTATTGATAATTTGTGTGGCAATAGAATGTTTGCTTGCAACATTTAATACTTTGGCATTTGGTTTGTTAGTAACGATTTTGATTATGCTAATAGTATTATTGTTCTCAAAATGTGTTATAATTTTTTCGGTATTGGAACCTGATCCAGAAGCAAAAATCACAATTTTTTTCATTAAAAGATAAATTTATCAACACAAAAAAAAGAATAATAAATGATAATAAATAATATAAAAGAGATCAATATTAAATTATTTTTTTAAATTCGTAATCATATTTATTAACTATTGGGTTGTATTAAATAAAGTTTTTTTATTTTTGCCATCAATTAAATTTTAAAATTAAACATTATGTCAGACATTGCATCAAGAGTTAAAGCGATTATCGTAGACAAATTAGGCGTTGACGAAAACGAAGTTGTATTAGAAGCAAGCTTCACAAATGATTTAGGAGCAGATTCATTAGACACTGTTGAGCTAATTATGGAGTTCGAAAAAGAATTTGACATTCAAATTCCAGACGATCAGGCAGAAAACATTGCTACTGTTGGTCAAGCTATTTCTTACATTGAAGAAGCTAAAAAATAATAAAATTTAAAACCCGTTCACACAGTTTGTGCTCGGGTTTTTATTATTTTGTTAACATTAAAAAATGATATTATTGATTGTATTTCAATCACAATATACTGAAATACCCTTGTCTCTTTGGTGGAATACATAAAAGAAACATGGGTATTATTTTTTAAAACAATATTAAAATAAAAAATATGCAATTAAAACGTGTTGTTGTAACGGGTCTTGGAGCTATTACCCCAATTGGAAATTCTATTCAGGAGTATTGGGATGCTTTGATAAACGGGAAAAGTGGCGCTGCCCCAATTACATATTACGATACAGAAAAGCATAAAACAAAATTTGCTTGTGAAGTAAAAAACTTCAATATTGAAGATTACATGGATCGAAAAGAATCCAGACGATTAGATAAATTTGCGCAATATGCAGTTGCGGCAAGTGACGAGGCAATAAAAGATGCTGGAATTACATTAGAAAACTCAGATAAACATAGAATAGGTGTAATTTGGGGTGCAGGAATTGGTGGTTTAGAAACTTTTCAAGACGAAGTTTTATATTATGCAAGTGGTGATGGCACACCAAAATTCAATCCGTTTTTTATACCAAAAATGATTGCAGATATTGCTCCGGCTCATATTTCAATGAGAAACGGATATATGGGACCAAATTACACAACTGTTTCTGCTTGCGCTTCATCTGCAAACGCTATGATTGATGCTTTTAATTACATACGTTTAGGAATGTGTGATGTAATTGTAACTGGAGGTTCTGAAGCTGCAGTAACAATTGCTGGAATGGGAGGATTTAATTCTATGCATGCTTTATCAACACGAAATGATAGTCCAGAAACTGCATCACGACCATTTGATGCAAATCGAGATGGTTTTGTTTTAGGAGAAGGCGCAGGGGCACTTGTTTTAGAAGAGTATGAACATGCTAAAGCACGCGGAGCAAATATTTATTGTGAAGTTGGAGGTGGTGGAATGTCATCTGATGCTTATCATTTAACCGCTCCACATCCAGAAGGTATTGGCGTAATCGCAGTAATGGAAAACACGTTGCGCGATGCAGGAATGCAACCAGAGATGATAGACCATATTAATACTCACGGAACTTCAACACCACTTGGCGATGTAGCAGAATTAAAAGCTATAAGTCATGTTTTTGGCGATCATGCAAAAAATATAAATATCAACTCAACAAAATCAATGACAGGTCATTTATTAGGTGCTGCTGGAGCAATCGAAGCAATTGCATCAATCTTGGCGATGAAATACAGTTTAGTTCCTCCAACTATTAATCACACTGTAGTTGATGAAAATATAAATCCAGAGTTGAATCTAACTTTAAACAAAGCACAAAAGCGGGAAATTAATGTTGCTATGAGCAACACCTTTGGTTTCGGGGGCCATAATGCTTGTGTATTGTTTAAAAAATTAGTATCATAACCGTTATCATGAGTTTATTAAAGAAAATATTTTCTAAAAAGTCCCGTTCTCAAGAAGGCGGGATTTTTTTTGATACCATTGAAAATATTATTGGATTTACACCTGGAAATATTAAAACTTACGAAAAAGCATTTACTCATCGATCGTCAAATAAAATAGACGATGACGGTTTTGCAATGAACTATGAGCGATTAGAATTTTTAGGAGATGCTATGTTAAGTTCAGTAATTGCGGCATTTTTGTATAATGAAGTTCCAACCGGAGATGAAGGATATTTAACCAAAATGCGTTCTAAGATAGTAAGTCGAGAAAATCTAAATCAGTTAGGGAAAGATTTGAATTTAGTACAGTTTGTTGATAGTAAAGTTCAGGTGCAACATTTTGGTGATAATATTCATGGAAATATTTTTGAAGCACTTGTTGGCGCTATTTTTTTAGACAAAGGTTACGATGGTTGTGCCGAATTTATAAAAAGAAGAATTACAACTCCTTTTATTGATATCGCAAGACTTGAAGGTAAAGTAATTAGTTATAAAAGTTTAGTAATAGAGTGGTGTCAAAAAGAAAAAAAGCATTTTAATTTTGATGTGTTTGATGATAATGCAAATGATGGGCAACGCTATTTTGGAGTAAAATTGAGTATCGACGATAAAGTAATTGCAAAATCTCGGGCAACATCTAAAAAGAAAGCCGAGGAAATTGCGGCCAAAAGAGCCTACTTTGCATTTCAAGAAAAAATTGACAATAAATAAATTAAATCTGCAAAACACTACAACGTTTTCGTTTACAAAATATCTAATTTCCAAGTTTGCAACTGTGTTTTGTTTAGTATTAATATTATATTTACAACTTATTTTTGTGGATAATGACTTCTAAAATTAAAATTTATTTCGACGAATTTGAAGAAGAAGATTACCATTTAATTGCAATTCATACTTCGTTAGAAGATTATCGTTTAGCTTATTTTATCAATAAACAACTTCCTATAAATTTGAAAAAGTGTGATACAGATTTACATGTTCAAGCAAAACAAGGCGAAACCCACTTTAAAAGATTTTTTTTTGAAGATGAGCATGAAGGTATTTTATGGAATTTGATTGATAATAAAAATGATATTTCAAGTTTTAAAAATGATCAAGTTGAAGATTTGTTTTCGCAATCAAAATCATCCTTCAAAGCGATAACTTATTTATTGCCGGAATATAAAAAAGTAAATTTTTTTCTAAAAATAGATCATTTAAACGATAGTTTTGAAATTACAGAAATCGTATCAAAAATTAAAACGGTAGATAAAATTGCAATGGTTTATGCCGTTGAAAAACACACTATAAAAAATAAAAATAATTTAATTTTTTAATACCAATGTCAACAAACAAAAAGACAAAAATTGTAGCAACACTTGGACCAGCTTGTAGTTCGAAAGAAGTGATTAAAGACATGATAGAAGCAGGTGTAAATGTATTTAGAATTAATTTTTCGCATGCTGATTACGAAGATGTAAGCGAACGAATCGCTATAATTAGAGAGTTAAATGAAGAAAACGGATACACCACTGCAATTCTAGCCGATTTACAAGGACCAAAACTTCGTGTTGGGGTTATGAAAGAGGATGTAGTTGTAAATCCTGGAGATATCATTACATTTCAAACTGCCGAAGATGTTCCTGGAACTGCTAGCAGAGTTTATATGAATTACAAAGAATTTCCAAGAGATGTTAATCCAGGCGAAAAAATATTGTTAGACGATGGTAAATTGATGTTTGAAGCCTTGGAAACCAACCGAACTACTGAAGTGATTTGTAAAGTGATACAAGGAGGTCCATTGAAATCAAAAAAAGGAGTAAATCTGCCTAATACTAAAGTTTCGTTACCAGCACTTACAAAAAAAGATATTAAAGATGCCATTTTTGCAATCGAAAATAAGGTAGATTGGATGGCATTATCATTTGTTAGAACGCCAGAAGATTTAATAGAATTGCAAGAATTAATCGATAAACATTCAGAACACAAAATTCCTATTATAGCAAAAATCGAAAAGCCAGAAGCTGTAGAAAATATTGATAAGATAGTAGCTTATTGCGACGGATTAATGGTTGCACGTGGAGATCTTGGAGTTGAAATTCCAGCCCATGAAGTACCATTAATTCAGAAAAAACTAATTCTTAGAGCAAAAACTGCTCGAATTCCCGTAATTGTTGCTACTCAAATGATGGAAACAATGATTACAAGTTTAACCCCAACTCGTGCTGAAGTAAATGATGTTGCAAATTCAGTTATGGATGGTGCAGATGCTGTAATGTTATCTGGTGAAACATCTGTTGGGAATTATCCAGTTCAAGTAATTGAGAAAATGACTCAAATTATTGAAGCAGTCGAGGATTCGCCATTAATAAATGTGCCTCAAAATCCGCCTCATGTTAGAACGAAACGATTTATTACAAAATCTATTTGTTATCATGCAGCAACAATGGCAAATGATATCAAAGCAAAAGCGATTTCAACGCTCACAAATAGTGGCTATACGGCTTTTCAAATATCAGCATGGAGACCTAAAGCTCATATTTTAGTTTATACTTCTAATAAACGTATATTGACACAACTTAATTTACTTTGGGGAGTAAATGCCTTTTTTTACGACAAGTTTGTAAGTACTGATGATACTGTAGAAGATATAAATCAAATTGCAAAAAATAATGGTTATGTTAAAAAAGGAGATATGCTAATTAACCTAGCTGCAATGCCTGTTGCGAATAAAGGAATGGTTAATACGTTGCGGATTTCTGAAATCGAATAATTAAATTAAATACAATCAAAAAAAAATCGTCAAGTTTTACTTGACGATTTTTTTATGCCGCGATTTTCTCAAACGCGATAAAATTTGTTAGGTTACCACTATGGTCAAAAATAGGATAACCTTTGATATGACACTTATATAATGACCCATCTTTGCAATAGTTCATGATAATTTTATCAAACGGAAGTTTGGCATTTACTGCCTCACTTATTTCCTTCGAAATTATATCGCAGGTTAATTCTCCTTGAAACATTTTTGGGGAATTGCCAATTACTTCATTAGGTACATAACCGTTCATATCGACAATATTCTTTGAAGCAAAAACAATTTTTAAATTTGCATCTGTAACCACTATAACGGTATCATCTTGCAATTTATCTTGAAAAGCCCAGTTAGTGGACCATTTGTTTTGTTCTACAATTTGATTTAATAAACTGGCATCACCAATAGAATTTTTTGTCTTTTTATAAAAATTTCCATAAAAATCCCAAGAAACTAAAGGCATCTTACTAATTGATAGTTTACTAAAATAATTAGCCACAGCGTTCTCATATACATTAAATTCCATAATTAAATCTTTAGTGAATTTTTGTAAATATAATTTGATTTTAAAATAAAGCAGTCGTTTGGTTTGGATTTAACTTTTGTTCAAGGCATATTAATCCATTTTTGATAAAATTTAGTCAGACATATACTATTTTATTAAAGAAAACGTTTACTAAATTAGATAAAGAATAAAAAAATTTAAAAGTAATTATCTTTGAGTTTTGCAATTGTTTTTAATTTTGCAACAATTTTCTGAAATCAAAATAATCTATTAAACAGTAAATGTTCAAAATTAAAACATACTTAACCTTTTATTTAACTATCATATCGACATTTTCTTTTGGTCAGAAAATAGAAAATTGGATTGCACCAACACTTGATTCAACAACTGTAAATGTTGTTAATTTAGAAATAAATACGATTCAGAATTCAAATTATCTGCAACCATTTCTCGAAAAATTATACAGAATTAAGCATGGTTCATCAATCGAAAAAGCAATTATTGTACATCTTGGAGATTCTCATATTCAAGCTGATATGATGACAGCAGTCATAAGATCTCAATTTCAAAATTACTTTGGTGATGCAGGTCGAGGCTTGATATTTCCTTATCAGGTAGCAAAATCTAATGCTCCATCGGATGTGTTTTCAAATTCAAAAAATTCTTGGAAAAGTAGTAGGATTACTAAACAAGATACACTCATACCTAGAGGAATTTCTGGATTTGGAATCCAATCGCAAGATAAAAATCCTGAGTTTAACATAGGACTTCGATTTATAAATGAAGATAGATCTTGCTTTGATAAAGTAAATCTCTTTTATGGAAACAACACTAGCGAAATACTTATAGATTACAACGAAAATCAGCGGGAGAATGTTTGTTTAAATGAATCTAACGATTATACTTCCATAAATTTAAAATCACTTACTTCTACCTTCAAAATCACATTTCCAGCATCAGATACTATTAATTTTTATGGTGTTTCGGTTGAAAAAAATAATGAAAAAGGATTGATTTATCACTCTATTGGAGCAAATGGGGCAAAATATTCGGATTATAATAAAACATCCAATTTTTGGAAACAGTTACCAAAATTAAAAGCAGATTGTTATGTAATTTCGCTTGGAACTAATGAAGCACAAGATCAAAATTTAACGCCAGATATTTTTTTGGCCGATGTAAAGAAAACAGTTGATTTAATTAAAATTGCAACCCCAAATGCAAGTATAATTTTAGTTTCTCCTCCAATATCTTATTATAAAAAAATAAAGCCAAATCCTATTTTGGAAACAATGACGCAAGCTATTAAAGATTTTTGTTTCCAAAACAACTTATGCTTTTGGGATTTATTTAATGTTAGCAAAGGATTAGAAGGTGCTTCCAACTGGAAATCGTTGCAACTACTGAGACCAGATTTAGTACATTTTTCCAAAGATGGATATGTTTTACAAGGAAATTTGTTTTTAACTGCATTTTCAGAACTTTGGAATAAATTTTTACCAACAAAATAGTTATTAAAATTTTATTATCAGCTAACTATTCCTTTATACCTTTGTAAGTATTAATAATATTCAAATTAATATAATATGTACGGTAAACTTAAAGAGCATCTTCAAAACGAATTAGATACAATAGAGCAAAACGGTATTTTCAAAAAAGAACGAATAATTACCTCTCCGCAAGGTGCAGAAATTATAGTAAACGGTAAAACTGTTTTAAATTTTTGTGCCAATAATTATTTAGGACTTTCGTCGCATCCTGAGGTAGTTCAAGCTGCAAAAGATGCTTTAGATACGCATGGTTTTGGTATGTCATCGGTACGGTTTATTTGTGGTACTCAAGACATTCATAAAACATTAGAAAAGAAAATTGCAGATTTTTATCAAACAGAAGATACAATACTATATGCAGCTGCTTTTGATGCTAATGGAGGAGTTTTCGAACCTTTACTTGGAGATCAAGATTGCATTATTTCGGACAGCTTAAATCATGCCTCTATAATTGACGGCGTTCGATTATGCAAAGCAGCACGTTATCGATATGAAAATTCTAATATGTCCGATTTGGAATTACAGCTTCAAAAAGCTGCTGATGCAGGACATCGTTTTAAGCTTATTGTTACTGACGGTGTTTTCTCAATGGATGGTTTAGTGGCGCCTTTAGACAAAATTTGTGATTTAGCAGATAAATATGACGCATTAGTAATGGTAGACGAATGTCATGCAGCAGGCTTTATTGGTGCAACAGGCAAGGGAACACTAGAGGCTAAAGGAGTAATGAGTCGTGTAGATATTATTACAGGAACTTTAGGTAAAGCACTTGGTGGCGCAATGGGAGGTTATACAACTGCTAAAAAAGAAATAATTGAAATTTTACGTCAACGATCACGACCTTATTTATTTTCAAATTCATTAGCTCCAGCCATTGTAGGCGCATCGATAAAAGTTTTTGAATTGTTAGAAAAAGACACAACGCTTCGAGACCAACTAGAGTGGAATACCAATTATTTCAAAGACGGTTTACGAAAAGCAGGAATAGACTTTATAGACGGAGATTCTGCAATAGTTCCAGTGATGCTTTATGACGCAAAATTGTCACAAATAATGGCAGATGAGCTACTTAAAAAAGGAATTTATGTAATCGGATTTTTTTACCCTGTAGTCCCAAAAGATAAGGCTCGAATAAGAGTACAATTATCAGCTGCTCATACTAAAGAACAGTTAGACAAAGCATTACGTGCCTTTACTGAAGTTGCCAAAAGTTTGAATATTATTTAACTATAAAGTTATATAACCAAAAGTGAAATGATTGCATAATTTTTTAAAATGTTTATATAATTAGTACATTTTAACATTTTGATTTTGTTATTACATTTATTCGTTTTACTTTTGCCACATTATATCTTTATAATCTAACAAAAATTAAGTATGAAACATCTTAAAAAAGTATTAGTTGCTTTGATAATGTTTGCAGGAATTACATCGCAAGCACAAGACAGTAACAACAAATGGGCAATTTCGTTTGGTGCAAACGCAGTTGACGGAGGCAGAGTAAGTGCTGCATCTAAATTTTCTGATCAATTTTCACAATATTTTGATGCTCAGGACTATTGGAATATTATTCCTTCGGTATCTGCTGTAAATGTATCGAGATATGTTGGAGATGGTTTTTCTTTTGGCGTAACAGGTTCTGTTAACAAAATTACAAGATTTGTAGGTGAAAGATTAACTATACCTGGAGATTATCCTGTAACTAACCCTGGAGACTTATCTTACTATGCAGCTGATGCAGTTGTTAAGTACAGTTTCATGAATGCAATTAAATCTAAAGTAATTGATCCTTCTATTCATGTTGGTGGTGGTTACACTTGGTTAGGTGATGCTTCAGCAGGAACTGTAAACGGTGGTTTAGGATTAACTTTATGGTTTACTGAAAATGTAGGTTTGACTTTTCAGTCTACTTACAAACACTCGTTTGATGATACTCGCACACCTAATGTTGATGTTGCTTCTCACATGCAACACTTTGCTGGTTTAACTTTCAAGTTTGGAGCTAGCGATAGAGATGGTGATGGTATCTACGATAAAGATGATGCTTGTCCTGATGTAGCTGGATTAAAAGAATTCAAAGGTTGTCCAGATACTGATAAAGATGGTATTGAAGATAGCAAAGATGCTTGTCCAACAGAATTTGGTTTAGCTGAATTAAACGGTTGTCCAGATAGAGATGGCGATGGTATTGCTGATAAAGATGATGCTTGTCCAGATGTATTTGGTTTAAAAGCATTAAATGGTTGTCCAGATACTGATGGAGACGGAATCACTGATAAAGATGATAAATGTCCTACAGTTAAAGGTCCTAAAGAAAATGCTGGATGTCCTTGGCCAGATAGAGATGGAGATTCAGTTCTTGATAAAGATGATAAATGTCCAGATGTAAAAGGTACAGTTGCAAATAATGGTTGTCCTGAAGTTACTGATGAAGTAATGAAGAGATTGAACGATTATGCTAAAACTATATTGTTTGATTCAGGTAAAGCTTCTTTCCAAAAACAAACATATCCTGTATTAGAAGCGATGGTTGCAATTTTGAAAGAATATCCAAATTCAACATTCTCTTTAGAAGGTCATACAGATAGCGATGGTAAAGATGCAGCAAACCAAACTTTATCAGAAAATAGAGCAGGTGCAGTTAAAGATTATTTAATTGCTAATGGAATTTCATCTTCAAGATTATCATCTAAAGGTTTCGGAGAATCAATGCCAATTGACTCTAACAAAACAAAAGCTGGTAAAGCTAACAACAGAAGAGTAGAAGTGAAATTAATTAAATAATTTCTTTCCAAAAATATTTTAAGAAACGTCTCGATTTATCGAGACGTTTTTTTATATTTATAACATGCCTGAACAATCTTTTTTAAACAAACTTTCAAAACAGTTAGTTTCTGATTATCCTGAAACTATTTCAGATTTAGTTATTGTGCTCCCAAACAAAAGAGCTAAAGTGTTTTTAATTGATGAATTAAAAAAAGAGATAGTAGCAACAATTTTTTCGCCAGAAATTTTAAGTGTAGAAGATTTTATTCAAGATATTGCTGGAATAAGATCGGTTGATAGTATAGAATTGTTGTTTGAATTTTATTCGGTTTATCTATCAATTACTGAAACCTCAAAACAAGAACCGTTTGAAATATTTGCTAACTGGGCAAAGACGCTATTGCAAGATTTTAATGAAATAGATCGTTACTTATTAGATCCAGATAAAATTTTAAAATATCTTGAAAATATTAAAGAAATTGAGCACTGGTCTGTAGACGTTAATAAAAGGACGAGTTTGATCGAAAATTATCTTACGTTTTGGAAACTACTTCCTGTTTATTATACTTCTCTGTACAATCATTTAGTAAATAAATCAATTGGTTATCAAGGATTGATATACCGAGAAGCAGTTAGAAATCTAAATCACTTCACAGAAACTATTGGTAGTAAAAAATTTATTTTTGCAGGTTTCAACGCATTAAATCAAGCGGAAGAACGAATAGTTCAACATTTATTAGCTATTGATAAGTCCAAAATATATTGGGATATTGATGAAGTTTTTCTGAACGATTTTCAACACGATGCAGGTTTATTTACCCGAAAATTTAAAAAAGAATGGTCTTATTACAAATCAAATCCTTTTGAATGGATTGCTACAAATTATTCTCAAGAAAAAAATATTCAAATTATTGGCACTCCAAAATCCATAGGACAAGCTAAAATAGTTGGCGATTTGGTTGCAAAACACATTAATAAAAACAATTCGAAGGAACTTAAAAAAGTTGCAATAGTTCTAGGGGAAGAAAGTTTGTTGATTCCTGTTTTATATTCGTTGCCGGCAACAGTAAACGCTTTGAACATCACAATGGGATATTCTAGCAAAAATAATCCAGCGCAAATTTTAATTGGTAAGTTGTTTAAAACTCATATTAATGCATTAAATAGAAATGCAAGCAGTTATGTTTTATACTATAAAGATGTACTCGATGTCTTGACACATCCGTTAATTGAACCTTTTGTCCATGCAAGTAATTTGGTTTATTTGATTAATAAAAACAACTTTACATTTATCACTCACAAAAAATTATTGGAATTAAATCCAAATTCTAATGATTTATTTCAACTCTTATTTCAAAAATGGGATTCGAGTTCGCTCGATGTTTTAAATACAATCTCACAAATATTAATTAGAATAAAAGATAATTTAAACCATGAAAATCAAGAGGAGAAAATTACAAATGCTTTTGTATATTCTATTTACAAAGTAATCAATAAATTAATTTCATATTACAATTCCAATACTGCAATAGATAAAATAGAAACGTTATATGCAATTTACAAGCAAATTATTGATGTAGCAGAAGTTTCATTTGAAGGAGAACCATTAAATGGATTACAAATAATGGGTGTTTTAGAAAGTAGGGTATTAGATTTTGAAACTGTAATTATAACATCTGTAAACGAGGGCAAATTTCCTGCTGGAAAAAATATGAATTCGTTTATTCCTTATGATGTAAAAAAGGAATATGGACTTCCAACTTTCAAGGAAAAAGATGCGATTTATACCTACCATTTTTATCATTTGTTGCAACGCGCAAAAAATATTTATTTAATTTACAATACCGAAAGCGAAGGTATAGATGCTGGTGAAAAAAGCAGATTTATAACTCAATTAGAAGTTGAAACTCAACCAAAACATACATTAACACACAGAATATTTAATGCCGATGTTCCTGAAATTGCGCACCAACTTACAGTGATTCCCAAATCGGAAAAAGTACTGGAAAGATTAAAGGAAATTGCACAAAATGGATTTTCGCCATCTTCTTTAACAACTTATATTCGCAATCCATTACAGTTTTATTTTCAACGAATACTTAGAATTTCTGAAGCTGACGAAGTCGAGGAAAACATCGCTGTTAATACTCTTGGAACCATAATCCATAGGGCTTTAGAAGAGCTTTACAAACCATACATTGATAAAATTTTAGTCGCTGAAGATATAAAAAACTGTATTTCAAAAATTGATGTTGAGGTTTTGAAGCAATTTAAGGAAATTTATAAAGAAGGTGAAATTAAAAAAGGAAGAAATTTATTAGCTTTTGAAGTTGCCAAGCGCAACGTATTCAATTTTTTAAAATTAGAATTATCAGAAATTGAAAATGGAGATATTATTCAGATTTTAGCTTTAGAAACAACTCTTGAAAGAATTTTAGATCATCCAAACTTGCCTTTTACAGTTTTGATAAAAGGAAATGTGGATCGAATTGAATTGCGAAGTAAAAAAGATGAGAAAGCAAAAATTAGAATTGTAGATTATAAAACTGGAAAAGTGGAGCAATCTAGTGTAACTTTAAAACAGTGGAATGGGGTAACTAGTGACATCAAATATGATAAAATAATTCAGGTTTTAGCTTATGCTTTCATGTATGAAAATCATAAAGAAAATTACGAAATAGAAGCCGGAATTATATCGTTCAAAAACTTAAAATCCGGGTTTTTACCTTTCAAATTTAAAGAGGGGAAAGAAGTTTTTGATGTAATAACACCTCAAATAATGCAAAATTATGTTGAGGAAATTGTAGTTTTATTAAATGAAATTTTAAATGTTGATGTGGCTTTTGAGGAGAAAACTTAACCGCCAAAAGTTAACCACAAAAGGCACAAAAGAAAACAAAATAATCTATTCTTAAAATTACAAAATAGAAAAACTAATAATAAAGAATATATTTATGAACTTGACCAAATCATATCTCAAAGATTTAACTTATCAAATAAATGGTGCTGCAATTGAAGTTCATAAATTTTTAGGACCTGGATTGCTAGAGAGCGTTTATCATAAATGTTAAAAAAAAGAATTAGATATTAGAGGAATATCTTATCAATCTGAATTATTGGTTCCAATCAATTTTAAAGGTTTGGATGTTGATATTAATTTAAGATGTGATTTATTTATAGATAATTGTATTGTTTTAGAATTGAAAGTAGTAGATACTTTTGCTCCCATTCATCAAGCGCAACTTTTGACTTATATGAAATTACTTGAAGCTCCAAAAGGAATTCTATACAATTTTCATTGAGTAAATTTATACAAGGAAGGTCAAATGACTCTAGTAAACGAATATTTTAGAATTTTAGAAGACTAGAAAAGTTAAAAATTTTTGTTTTTTTTGTGCCTTTTGTGGTTAAACCTCTTTAAAAAACTCCAACAAAACCACCAGCAATTGCTTTTTATTTTCGATATGACTCATGTGCCCATCAGGAAAAGTAACTAATTCTACTTTCGTGCCTTCTAGTTGCTCCACATTATCATCATAAATTAGAACGCCGTCTTTTTTGCCCAAAATCAACTGAATAGGATAAGTAGCAAAATGCAAAATCACTTCTCGATCTTTTCTAATTTTCATGCCTTCAAGCGAGGCAACAATTCCTTGTAAAGGTGTTTTTAATGCTTCAATTTTTACTTTTTCAATTTCTTCAGCCAGTCGTTCGCGATTGTCTTCACTAAATAAATTGGCAATGCTCATACTTACAAACGCCGAATAATTTTGCTTTACAGCCACGATTGCTCGGTCACGATTGGTTTTTCGTTCCTCACTATCAGCACGAGAAGTGGAGTTTAATAGCACCAAACCTTTCATTACATCTGGATATAATTTGGCGAAAGCCAAAGCCACATAACCGCCCATGGAATGACCAACCAAAACGGCTTTTCTAATTTTCAATTCGTGCAACACATGATGCACCATATCGGCTTGGTCTTCCATCGAATGGACATAACCCAAACACTCGGTTTGCCCATGACCCAATAAATCAATAGTAATTACACGATTTTTTTTAGAGAACTCAGGTACAAATGCATCCCACATGGTTTGATTTTCTAAAAAACCGTGTAACAGCACAACTGCCTTGCCTTTTCCGTGCTCGGTATAAGAGATTTTAGTGTTTTTAAAGATGGTTGTTTTCATAAAAATTAACTGTAGCAAAAATAGTTTTTGTTTTTAAATGATGGGTATCTATTTTTAAATTAGTAAGCACAATTTATGAACATCAAATTTAAAATTTTACTTTAAAAGCATTATTGTTAATATTTAAAGCATTAAAATTAAATTTAAAAGTATCAAAATTAATTTTAAAAGCATTAAAATTAATATTAAAAACGTCAAAATTAATATTAAAAAAATTAAAATTAAAGTAAAAAACATTAACAATAAAGATAAAAACATTATATATAATTATAAAAGCATTATCATTAAATTATTTTGCTTATTTTTATACTTTCTAAAATTAAAATACCATGCTAAAAAGTAAAAACAACATCAATACAGGCGCTCTTTTAGAGGGTTATGTTTATAAAAAT